>NZ_WBKP01000023.1 GCF_009602465.1 Cumulibacter manganitolerans
GTCCAGCGCGGCCAGTCCGGCGGCGGTCGCCGCGGCCGGACCGCCGCCGGGCGGCTGCTCGCGCGTGACCTGCACGCGATCTGCGGGGCTGCCGGTGACGCTATCGGGGGCATAGCGTTCCTGGCTGCCCCGCAGATGCGCCACGGCGGACGGCGGACCGACCACCACGACGCGCCGTGCCGTCGCGCAGGCCGCGAGCGGACGGTCGATCAGCGGCGCGCCGGCGAGGTCGACCTGGGCCTTGTCGACGCCACCGAGGCGCGAGCCCCGG
This sequence comes from Cumulibacter manganitolerans, assembly GCF_009602465.1. Classification (NCBI taxonomy): domain Bacteria; kingdom Bacillati; phylum Actinomycetota; class Actinomycetes; order Geodermatophilales; family Geodermatophilaceae; genus Cumulibacter; species Cumulibacter manganitolerans. The sequence goes on from NZ_WBKP01000023.1 coordinate 272, forward strand.
CCGCCGGCCAGGATGATCGCGTCGTACGGCGCGGTGTCGGACATCGGTTAGCGGCGCGCCTTCTGCCGCGCCAGCTCGGGACGGTCCCAGCCGCGCTGCGGCGCCCGGCTGCCGGTCCCGGCCCCGGGACGCGTGTCCCGCGAGCGGTACACGATGTACGGCCGCGTCAGGTAGCCGATCGGCGCGCTGAAGACGTGCACGAGGCGGGTGAACGGCCACAGCGCGAACAGCGCGAACGCGACCAGCGCGTGCAGCTGGAACCCGACCGGCGCGGACGCCATGAGCTCCGGCTTCGGGTTGAAGGTGAAGATGCTGCGGAAGTACGGGCTGACGCCGTCGCGGTAGTTGTACTCGCCGCCGAGACCGAAGACACCCGAGGCGATGGTGTTCCAGATCCCCAGGAAGATCACCGCGCCCAGGAAGGCGTACATCACCTTGTCCATCACCGTCGTGGCGCTGAACACCGGACCGGTGACCCGGCGCCGGTAGATGAGGATGACCATGCCGACCACGGCCATGATGCCGGCGATCAGCCCGCCGACCAGCGCGATCAGGTGGTAGGCCTCGCGGCTGAGCCCGACGGCGTCGGTCCACGACTGGGGGATCAGCAGCCCGATGATGTGGCCGCCGACCACGCCCAGCATGCCGAAGTGGAACAGCGGGCTGCCCCAGCGCAGCAGCCGCGACTCGTACAGCTGCGAGCTGCGCGTCGTCCAGCCGAACTTGTCGTAGCGGTAGCGCCAGAAGTGCCCGACCACGAACACCGCCAGGCAGATGTACGGGAAGATCACCCACAGGAACGTCGTCATCTCGGGGCTCCGATCGGAATGGTCGCGCCGAGGTCATGGCTGCCCGGCTTGGGGTCGAGGCGGGGGTCGAGGGAGTACGGCGAGCTGTCCAGGCCGACCTCCTCGGACGGCGGCCCGGCGGCGATCAGCGCCGCCAGCGCCTCGTGATCGTCGCCGTCGAGGCGCGGCAACGTCGCGCGCAGCGCCTCGATCACCGGCAGCCAGCGGGACTCGCGCCGGGCCAGCGCGAGCCGCAGCAGCTCGATGCCGACCCGGTGGTCGTTCAGCAGCTTCCACGCGGCGGCGTGGTCGGTGAACGCCCCGAACTCCAGCACCACCGGCAGGTAGTCCGGCAGCTCGGCGTCCTCGTCGTCGAGCCGTACGCCGGATCGCCGGTAGGCCTGCTTGAACTGCACCAGCGCTGCGCCGCGCCGGCGGGTGTCACCGTGCGTGTAGTACGTCAGGTGCAGGCAGCACTTGCGGGTGACGTCGAAGGTGTCGACGTACTCCGTCTGCAGGGCGGCCAGGTCCGATCGCGCGTCGCGCACGAACGTCTCCAGCGCCGCCCCGGCCGCGCCCGGCAGCTGCGGGACGACGGACGCGACCGCGTCGAGGCGGTCGGCGAAGTCGTCGCCGGGGTACTCCAGCAGCAGCGACACCGACTGCCAGACGGCCTGCATCGCATCGACCGGAAGCGTCGGCTCGCTGCGCCGGTTCCGGTTCCAGCGCATCATCGCTCACCGCCGCGATCGGGGAACAGCCCGTCGGGCATGCCCTTGCCGTCCCAGTTCAGCAGGTTCACCCGTCCACGGGCCGAGCCGCCACCGATGAGCTCGGTGTCGAAGGAGTCGGAGGTCTGCCGCTCCTGCAGCATCCGGAAGTTCTCGACGGCGACCGGCGTCACGCCGCCCGACCCCTCGCCGAAGATCTCCGGGTTGCCGCCGCCGTACTCGCTCACCGGGCAGTCGGTGGCGAGCTCCTCGAGGGCGTGCGCCTGCTCGGAGTGCGCTGCGGGGATGACATACCGCTCGCTGTACTTGGCGATCGCCAGGAGCCGGAACATCTCGTACATCTCCTCGCCCGACATGCCCACCGCGGCGGGGATCGAGTCGTCCGGGTCGCGTCCGAGGTTGATGTCGCGCATGTAGGAGCGCATGGCCGCCATGGTGCGCAGCACGCGTTCGACCGGCGCGGTGTCACCGGCGGTGAACAGGTTGGCGAGGTACTGCATCGGAATCCGCAGCGCGTCGATCGCGCCGAACAGGTTGCCGTAGTCCTCGGCGTCGTGGCCGCTGTCCTTGACGACGTCCACGACCGGCGACAGCGGCGGGATGTACCAGACCATCGGCATGGTGCGGTACTCCGGGTGCAGCGGCAGCGCGATGCGGTAGTCCATGATCAGCCGCTTGACCGGCGAGCGCTGTGCGGCGGCGATCCAGTCGTCCTGGATGCCGGCCTCGCGGGCCGCCTGCTGCACGGCCGGGTCATCGGGGTCGAGGAAGACGGAGCGCTGCGCCTCGTAGAGCGCGTGCTCGTCCTCGATCGCCGCCGCCTCGAGCACCTTGTCGGCGTCGTACAGCATCAGGCCGATGTAGCGCAGCCGGCCCACGCAGGTCTCGGAGCAGACGGTCGGGATGCCGACCTCGACGCGGGGGTAGCAGAACGTGCACTTCTCCGCCTTGCCGGTCTTGTGGTTGAAGTACACCTTCTTGTAGGGGCAGCCCGAGATGCACATGCGCCAGCCGCGGCAGCGGTCCTGGTCGACCAGCACGATGCCGTCCTCGCTGCGCTTGTAGATCGCGCCGCTCGGGCAGGACGCCGCGCACGACGGGTTCAGGCAGTGCTCGCAGATCCGCGGCAGGTAGAACATGAAGGTCTGCTCGAACTCGAGCTTCACCTTGTCCTCGATGCCCTTGAACATCTCGTCGCGGACCGCGTGCTCCTGCGAGCCGCCGAGGTCGTCGTCCCAGTTCGCCGACCAGGAGACGTTCATCTGCTCGCCGGAGATCAGGGAGTACGGCCGCGCGACGGGGAAGCTCTTCTGCGCAGGCGCGTTGAGCAGCGTCTCGTAGTCGTACGTCCAGGGCTCGTAGTAGTCCTGGATGCTCGGCATCTTCGGGTTGCTGAAGATGCTCGCCAGCTTCTTGAACCGGCCGCCGGCCTTGAGCTGCAGGCGCCCGCGGCGGTCCCGCACCCAGCCGCCCTGCCAGGTCTCCTGGTCCTCGTAGGTGCGGGGGTACCCGAGGCCCGGGCGGGTCTCGACGTTGTTGAACCAGACGTACTCGGTGCCGGCCCGGTTGGTCCATGCCTGCTTGCAGGTGACCGAGCAGGTGTGGCACCCGATGCACTTGTCCAGATTCATGACCATGGCCATCTGTGCCATGACGCGCATGTCGTTCTCCTCTGCCTGGATCGGTTGCCTAGTAGGTGATCGGGGTCGTGCGCTTGCGGATCATCGTGACCTCGTCGCGGTTGTTGCCCGTCGGGCCGATGTAGTTGAAGAAGTACGACAGCTGCGCGTACCCGCCGATCAGGTGGCTCGGCTTGACCATGATGCGGGTCATCGAGTTGTGGATGCCGCCGCGCTTGCCGTTCGTCTCGGTCAGCGGTACGTCGATCAGCCGGTCCTGGGCGTGGTGCATGAACACCGTGCCCTCGGGCATGCGGTGCGAGACGACGGCCCGTGCCGCGACCACGCCGTTGCGGTTCACCGCCTCGATCCAGTCGTTGTCCTTGACGCCGATCTTCGCGGCGTCCTTGTCCGACATCCAGACCGACTGGCCGCCGCGCGACAGCGACAGCATGAACAGGTTGTCCTGGTACTCCGAGTGGATCGACCACTTGTTGTGCGGGGTCAGGTAGCGCACCGACACGCCGAGCTCGTTGGTCGTGCCCAGCGCCGTCTCGCCGAACAGCTGCGTCATGTTCAGCGGCGGGCGGTACGTCGGCAGGCTTTCGCCCATCCCGAGCACCCAGTCGTGGTCGAGGTAGAACTGCTGCCGGCCGGTGAGGGTGTGGAACGGCTTGAGCCGCTCGATGTTGATCGTGAACGGCGCGTAGCGGCGTCCGCCGGACTCCGATCCCGACCACTCCGGCGTGGTGATGACCGGCACCGGGGCCTGCTGCGTGTCGGCGAACGTCACCCGCTTGCCCTCGTGCTCGGCGGCCAAGTCGTGCATCAGCTGCCCGGTGCGCTTCTCCTGGGTCTTGAAGCCCTGCGTGGCGAGGTGGCCGTTGGTGGCTCCGGAGAGGCTCATGATCATCTCGGCCACCTGCACGTCGGTGTCCAGCCGGGGCCGGCCGTCGGCCGGACCGCCGTGGCGCAGGCCGTTGGCGCGCCCGAGCCGCTCGACCTCAGACGTGACGTCGTAGACGATGCCCTTGCAGGCGGTGCCCAGCTTCTCCAGCAGCGGGCCGACCGCGGTCATCTTGTCGTACACGGCCGCGTAGTCGCGCTCGACCGGAACCAGCACCGGCAGCGTCTTGCCCGGCACCGGCTCGCACTCGCCGGTCTTCCAGTCGCGGACGACGCCGTGCGGGGTCGCCATCGCCTCCGGGGTGTCGTGCCACAGCGGCTTGGCCACCAGGTCGGTGCGGGTGCCCAGGTGCTCGGCGGCCAGCTCGCTGAACCGCTTGGCGATCTCCTTCCAGGCGTCCCAGTCCGTCTTCGACTGCCACGGCGGCGCGATGGCCGGGTTGAAGGAGTGGATGAACGGGTGCATGTCCGTGGTGTTGATGTCGTGCTTCTCGTACCATGTGGCGGCCGGCAGGACGACGTCCGAGAGCATCGTCGAGCTCGTCATCCGGAAGTCGATCGTCATCAGCAGGTCGAGCTTGCCGTCCGGGATCTGCTCGGGCCAGGCCACGGTGCGCGGGCGCTGCTCGGGGGCGGCCTGCGCGGCGTTGACGGCGTTCTCGGTGCCCAGCAGGTGCTTGAGGAAGTACTCGTCGCCCTTCGCCGAGCTTCCGAACAGGTTGGCGCGCCACAGGGTGAGCACCCGCGGCCAGTTCTCCTCTGCCTCGGGATCCTCGACGGCGAAGGACAGCGCGCCCGACTTGAGCTGGTCGACGACGTAGTCCTTGACGTCCTGACCGGCCTCGGCCGCCTCGTCGGCGAGCGCGATCGAGGAGCGGTTGAACGTCGGGTAGCTCGGCGTCCAGCCCAGCCGTACGGACTTCGCGAGCAGGTCCATCACCGACATGTCGGGGAAGGCGCCCATCCCGGCGCCGATGTCGTCGGCGCGGTAGGTGTCGTAGCGGTACTGGCTGGTGTTCACGTACCAGTACGCCGTCTGGTTCATGTGCCGCGGCGGCCGGTGCCAGTCCAGCGCGAAGGCCGCGTGCTGGAAGCCCATCAGCGGGCGGACCTTCTCCTGGCCGACGTAGTGCGCCCAGCCGCCGCCGTTGCGGCCCTGGCAGCCGGTGATCGTGGTGAGCATCAGCATCGCGCGGTAGATCAGGTCGGAGTGGTACCAGTGGTTGGTCCCGGCGCCCATCAGGATCATCGAGCGGCCCTGGGTGTCGACCGAGTTCTGGGCGAACTCGCGGGCGATCCGCGCGCACTGGGCGGCCGGCACCGACGTGATGGACTCCTGCCACGCGGGCGTGTACGCCGCGTCGGCGTCGTCGTATCCGGTCGGCCAGCTGCCCGGGAGCCCGTCGCGGGCGACACCGTACTGCGCGAGCATCAGGTCGAAGACGGTCGTGACCAACCGGTCGCCGACCCGCCGGACCGGCACACCGCGGCGCTGCTGGACGGCCTGCCCGTCGAGGGCGTCGAAACGCGGGAGGATGACCTCGACCGGTGCCTCGTCGCTGTCCAGCATGCTCAGCGCGGGCTGGATGCCTTCCAGGTCGAGGTTCCACTTGCCGACACCCTCGTCACCGAACCGGTCACCGAGGGTCCCGTTGGGAACCACCACCTCGCCGGTCGCCCGGTCGAAGACCGTCGGCTTCCACTCCGCGTTCTCCGAGGCCGCCTTCGGGTGGTCGGCCAGGTCGGCGGCGACCAGGAACTTCCCGGTGCGGTACGTGCCGTCGTCCTGCTCGTCGAGCGCGACCAGGAACGGCAGGTCGGTGTACTTGGTGGTGTAGTCGTCGAAGAACCCGGTGCTGCGGTCGACGAAGAACTCCTTGAGGACCACGTGCCCCATCGCCATCGCCAGCGCGGCGTCGGTGCCCGGCGCGGCGGAGACCCACTCGTCGGCGAACTTGACGTTCTCGGCGTAGTCGGGAGCGACCGCGATGACCTTCTGGCCGCGGTACCGCGCCTCGGTCATCCAGTGCGCGTCCGGGGTGCGCGTCAGCGGGACGTTCGATCCCCACATGATCAGGTAGCCGGCGTCCCACCAGTCACCGGACTCCGGTACGTCGGTCTGGTCGCCGAACATCTGCGGGCTGGCGACCGGCAGGTCTGCATACCAGTCGTAGAAGGAAAGCATCGGGGCGCCGATGAGCTCGTTGAACCGGGCGCCCGAGACGTAGGAGACCTGCGACATCGCGGGGATGGGGGAGAAGCCGGCGATCCGGTCGGGTCCCCAGCGCTTGATCGTGTAGACGTGCGCGGCCGCGACGATCTCGACGGCCTCCGCCCAGGTGCTGCGCACCAGGCCGCCCTTGCCGCGCGCGGACTTGTACCGCGCCGCCTTCTGCGGATCCTGCACGATGGACGCCCAGGCGACGACCGGATCGCTGTAGTGCGCTTTGGCCTCCCGGTACATCTCGAGCAGCGCGCCGCGCAGGTAGGGGTAGCGCACCCGGGTCGGCGAGTAGGTGTACCAGGAGAACGCCGCGCCGCGCGGGCACCCGCGCGGCTCGTACTCCGGCTTGTCCGGCCCGGTCGAGGGGTAGTCGGTCTGCTGCGCCTCCCAGGTGATGATGCCGTCCTTGACGTACACCTTCCACGAGCACGAGCCGGTGCAGTTCACCCCGTGGGTCGAGCGCACGACCTTGTCGTGGCTCCAGCGGTCGCGGTAGAACGAGTCGCCCTGGCGGCCACCCTCCCGGAACAGGGTGCGGTGGTCGGCGGAGACCTCGGCGGTCGTGAAGAACCGGCGGGTGCCGACGAGCGCCGCGCTGAGCGGCCCGTCGAGCCTCGAGGTTGTCATGTCAGGACTCCTTCGGCGGTACGTCGGTGGACTGGGGATCGTAGAGGTGCGCGATGCAGGCGTCGCCGCCCTGCGCGAACGGGACGAGGTCGACCTCGGTGTGCTGCTCGCCGAGACCCTGCATGGAGCCGCGGATCAATCCGCGGTGGATGCCGCACACGACGTCGGGGTTGGCCTTGGCGAGGTCGCGGAACGGGCAGTGCGTCAGAACGATCTCGGCCTCGCGATCCGTGGCGTGCGCGGTGACGGTGGGCCCGTAGCCCCAGGAGGAGAGGACGTGCATCAGGCTGCGGACCTTGTGCAGCCACTCGCGCTGGGTACGCGCCGGCGTGGCCGGCGCATCGGGACGCACGTTGGCCGCCGCCCAGCGCTGTCCCGCCTCGTCCGGTGTGGTGAGCCGGCTGCCCTGCGAGGCGACCATCTCGGTGAGCAGTCCGGTCAGCAGGCCGAGCGAGCTGGCCTGCTGCTCGGGCAGCGCGACCGGTGCCCGGCCGGGGGAGAGCCGGTAGACCTTGCGCGGCCGCCCGACGCCGCGGCGCTCGAAGGCCGCATCGAGGGTGTGGCGGTACACGAGCTGGTCAAGGTGGAACCGGGCGGTCGACGTGTGCACGCCGAGGACCCCGGCCAGCTCGACCGCTGTGAGGCCCTCGTCGGGGCGCTGCTCGAGCTCCTCGACGATGCGGCGGCGCACCGCCGACCCCGCGGGCCGGGGGCCGGCCTGCGGGGTCAGCGGAAGGCTCGGCTCCTGGTGGGCCTCAGACGGCGTCGGCATCGGCCCGCTGCTTGGTGTGCCGGACGGCGGTCACGGTCAGCAGGAGCGTCAGCGCGGCCGCGCCGGCGAGCATCCACAGCCCGATCGCATAGGACTGCGTCTGGCCGTAGATCGCGCCCATGATCAGCGGGGGGACGAACCCGCCCAGGCCGCCGGCGGCGCCGACGATGCCGGTCACACCGCCCACTCGCGCGGGGTCGGTCGACTCCGCGATCAGCGCGAACGTCGCGCCCGAGCCGGCGCCGAGGGCCGCGGCCATGACCAGGAACGCCACGGTGCCGATTCCCTTCAGAGGCGGGTTCCCGGACGCGATGGCCGCACAGACGGCGACGACGGCGAAGACGCCGGTGAGGACCGGGATGGCGTTGCCCAGCCGGTCGGACAGCCAGCCGCCGACCGGGCGCATGAGCACCGCGATCACCACGAACCCGGCCATCCGGTTGGACGCGTCGGCGGGGTCCAGTCCGTAGGCGTTCTTGAGGTAGGCGGGCAGGTAGACCGAGAACGCGACGTAGCCGCCGAAGGCCACCGCGTAGAGGATCGAGGCCTGCCAGGTGATGGCCAGCCGGGAGTTCGCCGCCAGCCGGGAGCCGAGCGAGGCGGTCGGGATCACGCGGTCCGGGGCGTCGCGCATGATCAGCCACGCCAGGACGGCGTATGCCGCGAGCACGATCGCGCAGATGACGAACGGCGCCGACGAGCCGACGTTCTTCCACAGCGGGACGGTCGTCAGGGCGCTGATCGCGGTGCCGCCCATGCCCGCGCCGAAGATTCCGATGGCCAGGCCGCGCTTGGCCGGTGGGAACCAGGCGTTCACGAACGGGACGCCGACGGCGAACGAGGTGCCCGCGATGCCGAGGAAGAAGCCGAAGACGAGCACCGCGGCGTAGGAGCTCTGCGCCCACAGGCCGATGACCAGCACCGGGATGATCGTGGTGACGGAGATGATGGGGAACATCCGTCGTCCGCCGTACTTGTCGGTCAGCGCGCCGACGATGATCCGCCCGAGGGAGCCGACGACGACCGGCACGGCGACCATGAGCGCGACGTCGCCCTCGGTCAGCGGGCCGAGCTGCCCGTTCTGGCGGAAGAGGGGTCCGAGGGGGCTGATCAGCGCCCACGCCCAGAAGTTCACCGCGAAGCCGACGGTGGCCATGATCAGCTGGAGCCAGGGGCTGCCGGTCGCGGCGGGCGCGGCGGCGGCCGGGTTCGCGGAGCGGGCGGAGGAAGGGTGGGGATGCGCGACGTTCATGATCGCCGTCCTTGGAAGTGATCCCGGATTTGACTCAATTAAATTAGCGCGGGGTGAGATTCTTGTGAAGACTCGACCGGCGTGTCGCAGGGTGATCTACGCCGCCCGGCGCACTGATTCGCGTGCCAGACTGCGGGCATGAGTGCTTCACCTGGCCGATGGCCGCTCCCCTCGCCGCTCGGCATCATCCAGGCGCCCATGGGTCCGGTCTCCGGACCCGAGCTGTGCGCGGCCGTCGCCGATGCGGGCGGCGTCGGGATGCTGGCGGCCACCTGGCTGCCGCCCGCGCTGCTGACCCGTTCGGTGGAGGCCGTGCGCGCCCGCACCGACGGTACGTTCGGCGCGAACTTCGTGCTCGAGTTCGACGTCCACGCCGGCCTCCTCCAGGCCATCGAGCTCGGGATCCCCGTCATATCGACGTTCTGGGGCGATCCGACCGAGGCGGCACGCCTCGTCTCGCCGTCCTCGGCGCTGCATCTGCACACGGTCGGCAGCGTGGAGGACGCCAAGACCGCAGAGCAGGCAGGCGTCGACGTGCTGGTCGCCCAGGGCGTGGAGGCCGGCGGCCACGTGTACGGGACGCAGCCGCTGCACCGGCTGCTCGCCGACATCGTGGCGGCCTGCGAGCTGCCGGTGATCGCCGCCGGGGGCATCGCCACCGCGGACGACGTGGCCGCGGTCGTCCGTCTCGGCGCGTGCGGGGTGTGGGTCGGCACCCGCTTCGTCGTCGCCTCCGAGGCCCGCGCGCACCCGGCGTACCAGCGGGCGATCGTCGACGCCGGGCCGGACGCGACGGTCTGGACCGCAGACTGCTTCGACTCGTCGTGGAAGGACGCGCCGCACCGGGTACTGCGCAACGCCACCGTGGAGACGTACCTGCGTGACGGCGTGCGGGCCGGGCGTGACCCGATCGCCGCCACGCCGAACGGCGCACCGGTTCCGCGCTACGACGACCGGCCGCCGGTGAGCGGCATGACCGGCGAGATCGGCGAGATGGCGCTGTACGCCGGCTGCGGAGCCGAGCGGATCACCGGCGTGCAGCCCGCCGCGGACATCGTCGCCGATCTGGCGCGGGGATTGGTGATCGCCGACGCATGACGCCTTGCATGACGTCATAGATGGCGTTACGGTTGGCGCCATGGATATTTCGAACTATCTCGGCAAAGTACGCGAGGGCTTCGACGCCGCTACCTCGCTGGCCGATGATCGCACCCAGGATGTGGCGTCGCGCGTGGCGTCAACGGTGGAGCCGTCCGTGCGCCTCGCGCTCATCGAGGCGATCTCGGACGCCACGAATGAGATCAACGACGAGCTGGCCACTGCCGATGTCAGCATGACGCTGGTCGCGGGCAACCCCGAGTTCGTCATCGACGAGCACGGCATCTCCGTGGCCCAGCTCGCGTCGTACGACGAGACGGACGACGACTCGTCCGCCGAGCCCGAGGGCGAGGGCGAACCGGAGCCGGAGGCGGGGGACGAGGACGACGACGAGTCGCTGGTCCGGTTCTCTCTGCGGCTGCCCAAGTGGGCCAAGGACAAGGTCGACCGCCGGGCCGAGAAGGAGGGCATGTCGACCAACGCCTACCTGACCGAGCTCATCGTGAGCCAGGTGGCGCGGCGGCGCGGTCCTCGCGGCGGCGGTCCCGGCTTCGGGCCCGGCCCCCAGGGTGGGTCGGGGTTCGGCCGCGGCTACGGACCCCGGCGCGGCGGCCCGGGCTTCGGCCCCGGACGCCCGGGCTTCGGCCCGCGCGGGGACTTCGGGCCCGGCGTCGACCCCGAGATGCTGAGGCAGCTGGGCCGGATGCTCGCGCGCGGCCTCGGCGAGCCGGGTGGACCGCGCGGGCGGCGTCGTCCCGACGGCCGCGGCCACGAGGGGGGCCACGGGCACGGGCCGGACTGTCACGGACATCGCCACCACCACGGCGGCGAGCGTGGCTCGCGGGGTCCGGCGGATCCGCGAGACGACGGCTGAAGGCGCGGCGACCGCCCGGACGCTCCGGGTCGAGGGGCGAGGCGACGGCCTAGGAGACGTAGGAACGCGCCTTGCCGTCGAGCTGCATGTGATCCAACGCGCGGTAGCCGCGTTCCACATGCGGCGGCACGACGGCTCGGTCGCGCAGCACCCAGGGGATCCCGGCTGGCGGTGACGACGGCGAGTCGAGGGTGGCGATCGAGCTGGTCCGCGGCCGCGGTCAGGGCGCCGGGGTCGTACCAGGTGTCGTCGTCGCAGAATGCGACATAGGGCGTCCTCGCGCGTGCCACACCGAGGTTCCGACCCACCGCTCCCAGGTTCTCGCCCGGCGTGATCAGGGTCGCGTCGGGGTGCCGGTCGGCCACCATCTCGGCCGTGCCGTCGGTGGAACCGTTGTCGATCACGATGATCGGCGGTTGCTCGGGCAGCCCCTCGAGGCGCGTCAATGCCCGGTCCGCCTCCGCGCGACGGTTGTGGGTGATCATCACCGCGGTGACTCGGCGTTCGGACATCTTTCCCCCCTCGAGGGTCTTGGCTCGACCTCTCCCCTCAGTACCCCCGTGGTCGTCCGACAAACGACGTCGGCCCGGCCGCCGTCGACAGGCTGTGCACAGGCCGGCTTGGGCCCTCGCACAGCCGGCGCCCCTAGTTTCTAGCCATCCCGTTCGAGTAAGGAAGCTTGATGAACGACTCTCCGTTGGAACCCGGCCGCCTGCGCATCGGCGACGCCGAGCGGCAGCAGACGGCCGATCGGCTGGCCACGGCCCACGCCCTCGGGCAGCTCGACGTCGACGAGTTCCATGAACGCGTCGAGGCCGCGCATGCGGGCCGTACCCAGGACGATCTCGATGTTCTGGTGCGTGACCTCCCCGGCTCCGCGCAGCTGACCGACCCGTCGTCCGGCCGGCTTCGCGGTCGGGCGCGGGCGGCCGGCGCGATGCTCGGCCAGGTGCCGCGAGCGGTCTGGGTGGTGCTCGCCGCGGCGCTGGCCGCGCTGACGATCGCCGCGGTGGCCTTCGACGACGGGCCGCGGGAGTGGCGTGGCGGCCGCGGGGGACCGATGGGCGATCGCATGCGCGATCGGATGGGCGATCGGCTGGGCGCCGGGCACGCGCAGGTCGCCGACCACGGTGCGGCCTGGGGGTTCTTCGGCGGAGCGCTCACCGTGCTCGGGCTGATCGCGCTCGCCGCGACCGGGTACGTCGTCGTACGCCGGGTGCGGGCACGGCGCAGCCGGTCACACGCGTAGCGCGCGACCTGCGACGAGGCGCCGGCGACCACGCCGGCGCCTCGTCGCGACAGCGCCGGCGATGGCCAACGGCACCGCGCACACCTCCGCGACCATGGAGAGCACCTTGCCCGATGCCGCCCACGTGGGCTCGTACAGGTCCGGCAGCGGACCGATCGGACCGATGTCGACGTAGGTGTACGCGATCACCGCGATGGCAGCGATCCCGGCGACCACAGCAGCGACGGCGAAGGCGAGCGGTCGTGGCCGCGCGATGACCCATACCGCGGCGAGGAGGGCGACGGCGGCCTGCGCCCGGAACAGGTTGCTCTCGGTGAGCAGTCCGCCGCCGGGTACCTCGTAGCGGCCGGCGACGGCGAGGTGCACGACGCCGTCCACCACCAGGGCGGCCGCGGTCAGCGCGGCGAGCGCGATCGCGCCCTGCCGCCGATCAGTATCCGTAGGCACCGGTCGTCGTCCCCGATCCGCTGACCGCCTTGCCGTCGGGGGAGACCACCGTCCACAGGCCGCCGTTGAGCATCTTGCCCTGGCCGTTGGCATCGCCCGGCGCCTTGTCGCCGACGAACGTGTAGACGGGGTGGCCGTCGACGGTCAGCTGCTTGGCGCCGTCCGAGCGGGTCGTCGACCCGAGGGGGGCGCTGATGCCGGGGGCCGACGCGGTGGAGGCCGGTGCCGGGACCGGCGGCCAGTTGGTCGCGCAGGCGCCGGTGCACGAGGACGTCGTCCCCTTGTCGCCGGCGAAGTAGTAGATCGTGCGGCCGCTGCCGTCGACGAGGATCGTGCCGAGGCTGATGGACGTCGTGTGCAGGGCCGGGGTCGACGAGCCGGAGCCCGCGCCGGAGCCGGCGCCCGAGGCGGCCGGCGTGGTGCTGCTCGACCCGTATCCGCTTCCGGAGGAACCGCAGGCGGCGAGGGTGACGGTGGCGACGGCGGTGACGAGCCCGAGCCCGACCCGGCCGAGCGGGTGCTGTGCGTGATGGATGCTCATGCCCTTGCGTACGTCGCAGCCCGCGGGCCGGTTCAGCTGTGCAGCAAGATTTCCCCGGTCGAGGTCTGCACCTGTACCTGCTGGATCTGATCCGGCGGCAGGTCGGTGCTGCCGACGACGTGCGCGTCGCGCCCGGGCAGCACCTTCCACCGCGCGACGGTTTGCGGCGTCCCGCCCGAGTGCGGCACGACGACCAGCTCGTACGCGGCGTCCGGCGGGACGGCGTACCCGAGATAGCGGCAGTCCATCGTCAGCTCGGCGCCCCACGCGGTCTCGCGGATGCTCAGCGAGGCCTCCACGGGCGCGGCGGTGATGGTGCTCAGCGCGACCTGTCGGCCCTGCGGCGCGGGCGTGTCGTGACTGGCGACGAGCGCCGTGCCGGTGACCAGACCGGCCGCCAGCGTCGCGGCGACGGCGCCGGCCGCGACCCGCCGGCGCAGCCGGGATCGGCGCGCGGCGCGCAGGATCCCCGGCAGCAGGGTGTCCGGCAGCGGCCGGCGGACCGGGTCGCCGGCGGCGCCGGGCCCGGGGACCTCCTCGGCGGATTCGACGCGGGCGAGCAGCCGCGGCAGCGCCGCGAGCCGCGCGACCGCCGCCTGGCAGTCCGGGCATTCCTCGAGGTGCGAGCGGTATGCCGCCCGGTCGTCCTCGGTGAGCGCACCGAGCACGTACGCCGCGTCGTACGACGCGAAGGGGTGCGGCTGCGGTGCGGACGTCATGGCGTCACTCCGATCTCACGCAGCGCGAGCTGTAGCGCCTCGAGGGCGTAATGGGCGCGCGACTTCACCGTGCCCTCGGGGATCCCGAGCCGCCGCGCCGCCTCGGCGGTGGTGCAGCCGTCGTAGTAGCACAGCTGCAGCACCGAGCGGTGCGCCGGCGTCAGCCGGTCGAGGGCCTCGGCGACGACCAGGCGCTCGAGGAGGTCCTCGACCGCCCCGGTCTGCGCCGGATCCGACGGGTCGGCGGTCAGCTCCGCGGTGCCCTCCGACCGTCCGTCGTGCCGCCACTGGTCGATGACGATCCTCCGCGCCACGGTGAACAGCCAGGACCGCACGGATCCGCGCCGCTGCGCGAGGATCTCCGGACGTCGCCACGCGCGGAGCATCGTCTCCTGGACGACGTCCTCGGCGCGCGCGGCGTCGCCGTGGACGAGCGGGACGACGAACGACCACAGCGCCGCGCCGTGCTCGGCGAACAGCGCGCGCAGCAGGCGCTCGTCCTCGTTCACGTGGGCGCTCACGTCCATCCTTACGTCGCGCGGCCGCGAATGGTTCACCGTCCCTCGAGAAGCTCATCCTGGCACCGACCGCCCCGCGGCGTCACTGAGCTGGGAAGCGACCGGCCGGCGGACGGGCGCGACTATGACGAGCCATCACGATTTCCCCGCCGCCTCTGCGCGGGGGTGCGACGGCAGTGGGCGGCCCCGACGGCCGTGGACCGGGTCGACAGTGCAGGAACTGGCCGTCGCGGACGTAGACTTCCGGTCATGGGAATGCTGTGTGCCGTGGTGTTCAACCGCAGTGGACAGCTCTACTACTACGACCCCGACGGGCATGAGGTCGCCGTGGGCGACTACGTCCTGGTGCCGGTCGGTGACCAGCCGGAGATGGCCGAGGTCGTCTGGGCCGCCGAGTGGGTGGGCGACGACACGAGCGGATTCGAGAAGGTCGTCGGCAAGGCGAGCCCCGCCGACGCCAAGCGGTCCGCGCTGGTGCGCAAGCTCAAGGCCCGCGCCCGGGTGGCGGCCAAGCGCCTCGTGCGCGACCACGACCTGCCGATGAAGATCGTCGGCGTCGACGTGACGGTCGCGCCGGGTGCGGCGTACGCCGAGGTGGTGACGATCTACTTCTCGGCGCCGCACCGCGTCGACTTCCGCGCGCTGGTGCGCGACCTCGGCGCGACCCTCGAGTCCCGGATCGAGCTGCGCCAGGTGTCCGCGCGCGACGAGCTGAAGCTGCAGGGCTCGATCGGCTCGTGCGGCCGCGACACGTGCTGCTCGACCTTCCTGAAGGACTTCGAGCCGGTGACGCTGCGGATGGTCCGCGACCAGGACCTGCCGCTGAACCCGATGCGGATCTCCGGCGCGTGCGGGCGGCTGATGTGCTGCCTGAAGTACGAGCACCCGCTGTACCAGGACTACAAGAAGCGGGCGCCGAGCCACGGCTCGTGCGTGGACACCGCGCAGGGCACCGGCCGCGTGGTCGGGCACAGCGTGCCGGAGGACGCGGTCGTCGTACGGCTGGACGCCGACGGGTCGCGGGTCACCTGCCCGGTCGCGTCGGTGTGCGCCTCGCGCAAGGCCTACGACTCGCGCCCGAAGTAGCGCCGCGGTGAGCAGGCCGGCCGGGGTCACCCTTGCCTCGCCGACTGGGCGCGCGGTGCTGGTGGCCGCGATCCTCGGATCCGGGATGGCGATGCTCGACGCGACGGTCGTCAACGTGGCGCTGCGCGCCATCGGCGCGGATCTGGGCGCCTCGATGGCCGACCTGCAGTGGATCACCAACGGCTACCTGTTGAGCCTGGCATCGCTGATCCTGATCGGCGGGTCGCTGGGTGACCGGCTGGGACGGCGCCGGGTGTTCACGATCGGGGTGGCAGGGTTCGCGGTGGCCTCGCTGCTGTGCGGCCTCGCGCTCAACGCGCCGATGCTGGTAGTCGCGCGGGTGCTGCAGGGCGTCGCGGGAGCACTCCTGACACCGGGCAGCCTGGCGATGATCCAGGGGTCCTTCGTGCCGGACGACCGCGCGAAGGCGATCGGGGCGTGGACGGGCCTTGGCGGCATCGCGACCGCGATCGGGCCGTTCCTGGGCGGCTGGCTGGTCGAGGCGGTGAGCTGGCGGTGGGTGTTCCTGATTAACGTGCCCATCGGCGTGCTGACATTGGTCGCCGCGCGGCGCGTTCCCGAGAGCCGCAATCCGGAGCGGGTGGCCGGCTTCGACGTGAGCGGGGCGGTGCTCGGCGGGGCGGGGCTCGCCGGCATCACCTACGCGCTGATCGAGCTGAGCGAGCGGCCGCTGACCGCGCTGATAGCTCTCGGTATCGGGCTCGTCGCGGCGGCCGGATTCGTGCTGAACGAGGTCCGCTCCGCGCACCCGATGATGCCGCTGCGGCTGTTCGCCGACCACCAGTTCAGCGCCGCGAACGCGATCACCCTGCTCGTGTACGCGGCGCTCGGCTCGGTGCTCTTCTTCGTCGTCCTGCAGCTGCAGACCGCCGCCGGCTACAGCCCGCTGCAGGCCGGTGCCGCCACGTTGCCGATCACGGTGGTGATGCTGCTGCTCGCCGCCCAGGGCGGGGCGCTCGCCACCCGGATCGGCCCGCGCCTGCCGATGACCGTCGGCCCGCTGCTGTGCGCGGTCGGCACGTGGTGGCTGTCGGGGATCGGCCCCGGCATCGCGTACTGGCGCGGCGTCGCGCTGCCGCTGGTGGTCTTCGGTCTCGGGCTCGCGGCGATGGTGGCGCCGCTGACCGCGACGGTGCTCGCCGCGGCGCCGAACGCGTTCGCGGGCATCGCGTCGGGCATCAACAACGCCACCGCCCGCGCCGGCACGTTGCTCGCGGTGTCGGCCCTACCGCTGCTGGTGGGCCTCTCCGGCGACGACTACGCCCGCCCGGAGGTGTTCTCGGCGGGCTACCGCCGCGCGATGCTGATCTGCACGGGGCTGCTGGCCGCCGGGGCCGTGCTGGCGGCGGTGACGATCCGCAACCGGCCGCGCCGGGAGGCGCCGGCTCAGGCCGAGAGCCAGGGAGCGACGGGGTAGCCCTCCTCGAGCTGGACCTGCATCGAGTTCAGCGCACCGCCGAGCATGACGTACGAGCCGACCAGCATGCAGATCTCGATCACCTGCTGCTCGCTGAAGCGCGCGGTGAGCGCCGTCCAGGTCGCGTCGCTGAGCCGGTGGTCGCCGACGAGCTCGTCGGCGGCGGTGGCCAGCAGGGCGTCGTCCGCACCGAGAGCGGGGGAGGCCTGGGCGAGCTGCGCGATCACGTCGTCCTCGATGCCGGCCTTGCTGCCGATGCGCGCGTGGTGGCCCCACTCGTAGTCGGCCCGGATGCCGTACGCCGTCCGCAGGATGAGGATCTCCCGCTCGCGTGCCGTCAGGCCGGAGCGCGCCAGCAGCTGGGAGCCCAGCGGCAGGTACGCGCCGAACACCTCGGGGTTGCGGATCAGCGTGCTGAACACGCGATAGTCCTTGCCGGCGGCGTCGACGAGCTGCTGTTGCTGCTCGGTGCGCTCCTGCGGCGGGATCGGGTCGAGGCGGGGGGTCGGCATGGCGCTCCTGAGGGCTCGTCGGCAGTGGTCCCTGCATTCTGCGCCATCCGTCGGGACCGGCGCGACCCGTGACGTCGGGCCCGGCCCGACCGGCCCGTTGTGTTGTTGCGACTCCGGGCGATGTCTCCCCGAGTCGTCACAACTCAACGGGGACCGGGGGATCTCCTCGTGCGCCGCACGCTGTAGCGCCAAAGTGGTGCCAATATGGCGTTGCGTGGCGCCACGGTTGGGTGCACCATGGAGCCATGGATATCTCCAACTACCTGCGCCGGGTACAAGAAGGCGTGAGCAACGCGGCGGCGCTCGCCGACGACGACACCAAGCAGGTCGTCGCGCGGCTCGGGACGTCGATCGAGTCGGCCGTGCAGCTGGCCCTGATCGAGGCACTGTCGGACGCCGCGGCGGAGATCGGTGCCGAGCTGGCGCCGGGCTCGGTCGGCATGTCGATGCAGGGGCTGACCCCGCGGTTCACCGTGGCGCTGCCGCCGGCCACCGGCGAGCCGACGTACCTCGCGCCGGAGGAGCAGCCGACCGAGGAGGGCGGTGAGGACGCCGACGACACGGTCGTGCGGTTCTCCTTGCGGCTGCCGAAGTGGGCCAAGGACAAGGCCGACAAGCGCGCGTCCGAGGAGGGCGTGTCGACCAACACCTGGCTGGCGGAGCGGGTGATCCGCGAGCTGTCGAGCCGGGGTCGGCCGGGCCGGCCGCCGTTCGGTGGCCCGTTCGGCGGTCCGCCGTTCGGCCCGCCGCCGTTCTGGGGCGGACGCCGGGGGCCGGAGGATCGCGACGGAGAGCGCGGACCCGAGGGTGATCAGCGCGCCGAGCGCGACCGCGAGCAGAGCGGCGAACGTGAGGAGAGCGGCGCCCACAAGGGACCGTTCGACCAGGCCGACCTCGGCGCGATGATCGACGCGGCGAGCCAGGCGTTCCGCGACTGGGCCGGCGGCAAGGGTGGCCGGCACGGCCGGGGCCCGGGCGGCAACGTGCAGGGCTGGGTCTGATCGGCGATGAGCGACGTACGCAGTGACCTCGCTGTGTCGGCGGTGTCGATCAGCCTGCCCGGCTCGGTGCGGCTGCGGGTCCGCGAGATCGACGCGGAGGAGCAGCCGCACGTCCACATCGCATCCGCCGACGAGGCCGTCAGCGCCGTGGAGGTCGACGGCGTGCTGCGGGTGCGGAGCGAGCAGGCCCGAGGCTGCGGTGGTGACTACGTCCTCGACGTGGCGGTGCGCGAGCCGATCGACCTGAAGGTCGCCGCGGTGCGTGTCGAGGTCGAGTCCGACGTCGAGCTCGGCAGGGTGGATCTGGCCGGCGCGAAGGTGGCTGCCCGGCTGGGCGTCGTCGACAGGCTGAAGTCCGCCGCGAAGGCGGGGCGGGTCGAGGTGGCGGAGATCGCCGGCAAGCGGGCGTTCTTCGCCTCGGCGTCCGCCGAGGTCTCGGTTGGTAGGTCGGCCGCGCGCGTGGAGTCGCGGACGGGGTTCGGCGCACTCCGCATCGGTCGCCTCGACGGGCCGTTGAGTGCCCGCTCGGCGACCGGGACGGTCGAGGTCGGGTCGGCCAACGGCGACGTCGACGTCCGCAGCGGTGCCGGGGCGGTACGGATCGGCGTCCGCGAGCAGCTGCCGACCTGGCTCGACCTGTACACCGGAACGGGGTCGGTCGACGTGCGGACGCCGCCGAGCGACCCGCCGGCCGACGGCGACCGGTACGTCACGGTGCGGGTCGCGACCGGCACCGGCAACATCCTGATCCACCGCGCCGACGACCCGGCGCCCCCGGCCCCGGACCCGACAGGGTCCTCCGATGACGGCGACGCGGCCGATGGCCTTGGCGGTGACGCTGCCGGTGGCGCCCGCGACCCGGCCGATGGTCTTCGCGGTGACGCTGCCGGCGACGCGGCCGGTGGCGCCCGCGACCCGGCCGATGACCGACCCACTGACACCTACACACGCATTGATGAAGGAGCCGATGATGAGCACGATTCGTAACGACGACATCCGGGTGGGCGACCGCGAGCGGGAGGAGATGAGCGAGCGGCTCGCGAAGGCGCACTCGCTCGGTCAGCTCACGCTCGACGAGTTCGACGAGCGGGTGGTGCGCGCGCACGCCGCCCGCACCCGCGGCGAGCTGGCGGCGATCGCCGCGGACCTGCCGCGCGAGCGCGGTGAGCGGTCAGGACGCCGAGGCGCGGGTGCGCCGGGGTTCGGACGTCCCGACTTCGGTAACGACTTCCCGCGGCCGGACTTCCGCGGCGGCTTCCGTCGTCCGCCGGCGGTCCTGCGGATCGCGCTGATGCTGCTCGTGGCTTGGATCGCCCTGCACGTGGTGTTCGGAGCGCTGCACCTCGCCGGCATGGTGATCGGGCTCGTCTTCCCGCTGGTGATGATGCTGGGCCTGGGCGCGCTGGCCTTCCACGGCATCCGCCACCTCCAGCGCTCCCGCTAGCCCGCCGCTCCCGGCCCAGCCACCGACCAGCCCTGTTCGCGGCGTACTTAGGTATCGGATCACCCTCGATTCGGTACCGAAGTACGCCGCGAGTGCGGTGGCCGGCCCGGGATGCCCAACACGGTCGTCGAGCGAGCGAGCCGCTAGGCGAGCGACGTCGAGACGCCGCAGGTCGCCTGCGGACCGCACCCCGTCGGCGCGGTACGGTGCGCGAGCCGTATACTTCTTCGGCGTACCACCCGCCGCCTTAGCTCAGTCGGCAGAGCGATTCACTCGTAATGAATAGGTCTGGGGTTCGATTCCCCAAGGCGGCTCCACAACAGCGATCCGATCAGCCCGCAGCACCGTTCCGGTCTGCGGGCTTTTTCGTTTCGCGGCCGTCCTCGGTCATGCCGTCGTCGCCGCGGGAGCGCAGCAGCGCGATCGCGGTCACCGCGACCTGCCGGTTCCGGTCGCGGCTGAGCTCCGTTAGAGCGGCGCGCGCCGCGGAATCGGGGATGCCCCCGAGCGCCTCGGTCAGGCGGACGCGCGCGCCTTCATCGCCGCCCGCGTTCCCTGCGCCGCCGGTGCCGGCATCGGCGAGTGCGTCGAGCACCGCCGTCGTGATGCGGTCGCCGATGGCGAGCCGCGTGGCGAGCGCGGCGAGTACGTCGGCCGCCTCGACATCGTCCTGGCCCCGGACGACGAGAGCCAGCAGGGCCGGGACGGCGGCCGGTTCGGCACGCTTGCCGAGCACCAGCGCGGCGCGGCCGCTGACGAACTCGTCCGGATGGTCGAGCGCTGAGGACAGGGCGCGCTGGGCAGCGGCGGTGTCGATCTTGGTCAGGGCTTCGACGGCTCGGCGCCGCCGGTCGGCGCTCGCAGATTCGAGCGCACCGCAGAGGGCGGGAACCGCCTCGTCGCCGAACCGCGCGAGCGCCCAGTCGAGCGCCCCCGCGGCGTTGGTGTCGCGCTCGCTGAGCGCCGCTTCCACGAGCGTCGCGACATCGCCGGTCGCATCGAAGCCCAACGACAGCGCGAGCCGCTGGCGCGCGGACGGGTCGTCGGCGTCCAGCCCGCGGAGCAGTCGAATGGTGTGCAGGACGTCGGCCCAGGCGCCCGGTGACGCGGCCTGAACCTGCTCGAGCCGGCGTAGCAGGTCCGTCTCGCGAGCGATCCGCGCGCGGGTGTGCTCGATGAGCTCGGTGACCACTGCTGACGGGTCGGACGCCGCGCCGTCCAGCACGGCGGCGATGTCGTGCAGCCCGAGCCCGAGCGAACGCAGACCTTCAACGTGGAACAGCCGCCGAACGTCGGCCGGTGAGTAGTGCCGGTAGCCCCCGCTCGTCCGCTCGGTGGGCGAGACCAGCCCCATGGCGTCGTAGTGGCGCAGCATCCGGGCGCTGACGCCGGACTTGGCCGCGACCTCGCCGATCAGCATCGAGTCACCGCTCGAGGCCCGGCGCGTCCAGGAGCGCGACGGCGCGGCGCGCTTCCGCGATCGCCGCGTCGAACCCCTCGTCCGGGTCGTCCATCAGGCGCTCGGTAGCGATCGCGTGCACGCGTACGTTGCCCGTGCGGCTCGCCTTCGCGCGCTCGACGACGGGTCTCGCGGCGTCCCCGAGCGCCGCGAGGGCGCGGCTGAGGCTGCGCTGTACGTCGGGGCCGCCCCGAGCGAGCTGGGTGGCCAGCACCTCGGCGAGCTCGCCCTCCTGGTCGTCCGGGACGAGACCGACCGCGGTCCGCCACGCGGCCCGGGCCACCTCGTCATCGTCGTCCTGCAGGTGCGCTCGGGTGATGGCCGGCCAGATCACCGGATCGCCGATCTTCGACAGGGTGTGCAGCGCCTGGCTGCGTCCCTGGGCGACGTCCGACCGCAGCTCGGGACGCAGCCGCTCGATCACGGCCTCGGAGTCGTGCCGGATCAGCGCCCACGTCAGCATGTCCCGGACGTAGAAGTCCGGCTCGGTCCGGCACTGCTCGACCAGGACGTCGATGTAGTGCGAACTGGGTGTGCTGCCCGCGGTCAGCGCCGCCCGCAACCGCGTCGAGGACGACGGCGCCGTGAATGCGCGTCGCAGCCGCTCGGCTGTTCCGGTGGGGTGGTCCTGGCTCATCTCGCTACCTCCGGGACCCATTAGGCACCTTGTCATGGTGTCAAGGTCAAGCGGTCGCGGGCGGTCAGGCCCTCACAGGCTGTTCGCGGGGCGCAGGACGCGGCAGGCCTCGGCCCCGGGCTCGGTGGGATCGCGGGTCTCCTCGGTCCACTGGTAGAGCTCGCCGCTCCTGTCGACCGGCGTGCCGACGGCGTCCTCGCGGATCTGGTCGCGCTCGCCGTCGGCCGGCCCGCCCTCGAAGATCACCGGCACCGTTCGGGATGTCATGAACCCGACCCTAGCGGGGGCGAGCAGCTCGTCAGCCGGCGACGTCGCGGCGCC
Organism: Cumulibacter manganitolerans; assembly: GCF_009602465.1. Lineage (NCBI taxonomy): Bacteria > Bacillati > Actinomycetota > Actinomycetes > Geodermatophilales > Geodermatophilaceae > Cumulibacter > Cumulibacter manganitolerans. Next base: position 22,535 of record NZ_WBKP01000023.1, read on the forward strand.
GGAAGGTGAGTACGGCGATGGCGGCGAGGACGACGACCGTGCCGATCGCGACGGCCGCCCCGCCGGCCGAGATGCCGTTGCGCAGCGGGTCGTGCGCGCCGTACTGATAGAACGGCGAGACCCGCTGCACCGGCTCGAGCCAGTCCACCAGCGGGGCGAGGCCGTTGACGACGTACGCCGCGACCGCCGCGACGCCGGCCACCGCCTTGGCCAGGCCGGGCCGCCCGGTCGCCGATCCGACCGCCAGCGCCAGCGCACCGAAGACCAGCCCGAGCAGAACCAGGTGCGTGAGCGCGGCCGCGATCTTGTCGCCGTCGACGTGGAGCTCGAAGGCCGGCCCGAGCACCAGGAACGTGAGCGCCGCGACGGCGCCCAGCACCGCCGCGCCGATGACCATCGCCCCCAGCTTCTCCAGCACGATCCGGGTCCGGCTCACCGGCTGCGCGAGCAGCAGGTCGAGCGTGCGGCTGTCCTCCTCGCCGGCGATCGCGTTCGCGCCGGCGCCGATGGTGTACAGCAGCACCAGGATCGGCCCCATGAAGGCGAACAGCTCGATCTGCACGTAGCCGACGGGCGTGCTCATGTCCGCGCCGGACATCGCGAACAGATTGCGCAGCACCTCCGGCATCTGGTCGAGGTAGTCCGAGAACGTCGGCAGGTCGCGGATCGACGGCCAGAACGACATGTACATCGCCTCCAGCGCCGCGAAGCTCACGGCCCATGCGAGCAGGGTGCGGCGCTGGTCGAACAACGCCTTCAGCAGCACGCTACGCAGCATCGGATGGCCCTCCTCCCGCGACCGAGGCCGATGGCTGTATCGCCTGCTGTGCGCCGTAGTAGGCCAGGAAGGTCTCCTCGAGCCCGGCCTCGGCGCAGTCCAGATCGACGATGTGATGCCGGGCAGCGGCCTTCATCAGGTCGTCGAGGGCGGACTGCGGGGCCTGGCAGACCAGCTCGCTGCCACTGACGGACAGCTCGCGCAGCGACGGGATCGGCTCGAAGTCCTCTCGCCGGATCGGCCCGCTGAAGGCGATCCGCACGTGGTGCAGCGACTTGGTGCGCAGGTCGGCGAGGCGCTCGACGGCGATCAGCCGGCCGCCGCGCAGGATTCCCACGCGGTCGGCGATCTGCTCGACCTCACTGAGGACGTGCGAGCTCAGCAGTACCGTCCCACCGCCCATCGTGTGCTCGCGCAGGAGATCGTGCACCGAGCGCTGCGCCAACGGGTCCAGCCCGCTGGTCGGCTCGTCGAGGATCAGCAGCCGCGGCGAGGACATCATGCCCAGCAGTAGCGCGAGCTTCTGGCGGTTGCCCTTGGACAGCTCCCGGGTACGACGCGCCAGGTCCACCCCCAGCTGCGTCGCGAGCTCGCCGGCGCGCACCGGCGGCGGCTCACCGCGCAGCCGCGACAGGTATTCCACGTGCTGGCCGCCGGTCAGCTTGTCGTACAGCGACGTCTCGCCCGAGACGTATCCGATGTCGCGGTGCAGCTGCGGGGCCTCGCGCCACGGATCCCGGCCGAGCACCTCGGCCCGTCCGCGGGTGGGCCGCAGCAGCCCCATGAGCAGCCGCAGCGTCGTCGTCTTCCCCGCACCGTTGGGTCCCAGGTAGCCGAAGACCTCACCCGGAGCCACGTCCAGGGTGAGGTCCTCCAGCGCCGGCGTCCGGCCGTAGCTCTTCGTCAGGCCGCTCGTGCGGATGACCGATTCAGCGGGCATGCCGCCATCATCCGTCACCGCGTCGCCGCTCGACAGTGCCCGGCGCGACTTCGGGCCTTTGGACCCAACGGAGCGGGGCGGGTGAGCTCGGGCCGTGCGGCGTCTCGACGTCGGTCGCTGGCGCTCCCTCGCTCGACGACCGTGGGGATGCGTGCGGGTCCGTGCCGGCCCTTGACGTGCGGCGTCTCGACGTCGGTCGCTGGCGCTCCCTCGCTCGACGACCGTGGGGGTGCGCGCGTCCGGCACGTGGATCGGGGTTGTGCACGCACCTTGGGGTTCGGTACGGACGTGGGGCCGGTCGGCCCGGCTTTCGTGCACAGGTCCACCGGATGCGCACGGCTCCGCGCCGGCCCTCGAGCGTGCGGGGCTTACCGGCTGGAGAGCTGCTCCTTCATCTTGGCGATCGCGAAGCCCCACCCCTGGGCGACCTTCACCTTGCCCGGCACCGAGATCTCGTCGGGGTTCGTGCGGACGTCGAGCAGCACCGGCCCGGGGGTCGCCAGCGCCCACGAGACGTCGCCCGGCACCGAGGCCGGATCCTCGACGCGGCGCGCCTGCAGCCCCATCGCCTGCGCGACGGCAGCGAGGTCGGGGTTGTCCAGCTGGGTGCCGAACTCCGGCAGGCCGCCCTGCTCCTGCTCGAGCTTGACCATGCCGAGCCGGCCGTTGTTGAAGACCATCAGCTTCACCGGCAGGTCGTAGGTGACCGCCGTCCGCAGATCGCCCAGCAGCATCATCAGGCCGCCGTCCCCGCAGAACGCGATCACCTGACGGTGCCGGTCCAGCGCCTGCGCGCCGAGTGCCTGCGGCATCGCGTTGGCCATCGAGCCGAGGTTGTACGAGCCGATGAGCCGCCGACCCGGGCCCATCTGCACGAACCGCGAGAGCCACACGGTCGACATCCCGGTGTCACTGGTCAGGATCGCGTCGGCGCTGGCATGCTGGTCGATCGCCGCCGCCAGCGCCTCGGGCCGGATCCGGTCGTCCGGGTTGTCGAAGACGCTGCGCGCCTTCGTCAGCAGCGAGCGGTCGTCGAAGTCCGGGTCGATCAGCTTGCGCTGGCTCTCCTGCCAGTCCGCGTACCGCTCGGTCGCTGCGTCCAGGTGCGCGCTGTCCGACCGCTCGGCCAGCCGCGGGAGCAGCGCCACGAGCGTCTGCCGGACGTCGCCGACGAGGGCATGCGCGACGGCGGTACGTCGTCCGATGTGCGACTGCCGGGCGTCGAGCTGGACGGCGGGAGTGCCCTCCGGGTACCACTCGCGATAGGGGAAGTCGGTCCCCAGCATGACCAGCAGGTCGGCGTCGTCCAGCGCCTGCACCGCGGCCGGGTTGCCGATCAACCCGGACTGGCCCACCTGGTACGGGTTCTCGTGCTCGAGCGCCTCCTTCGCCTTCAGCGTCAGCACCATCGGCGCCTGCAGGATGCGCGCCAGCTCGAGCACCTCGGCGCGGGCCTCGCGGGCACCGATGCCGACGAGCAGCGTCACCTTCGCGGCGTTGCCGATCGCGCCGAGCGCCTCGTCGATCTGGGCGGCCGGTGCCGCGGCCCACCGCGCCGGGGGAGCGAACGTCGGGACGCGGGCGCCCTTGGGCATGCTCAGCTCGCCGAGGTCGCCCGGCAGGGTGAGCACCGCGACGCCGGACTCCGCGTAGGCGGCGTTCACCGCCTGCTCGAGCATCAGCGGCATCTGCTCGGCGCTCGTCACGGTCCGCGCGAACACCGCGACGTCCGCGAACAGCCGGTTGTTGTCGACCTCCTGGAAGAAGTCGCTGCCGATCTCCGAGCTGGGCACCTGGCCGCAGATCGCGAGCACCGGCGCGTGCGACTTCTTCGCGTCGTACAGCCCGTTGAGCAGGTGGATCGAGCCGGGCCCCACCGTGCCCACCGCGACGCCGATCGTCCCGGTCAGCTGCGCCTGCGCCGACACCGCGAAGGCGCCGGCCTCCTCGTGGCGGACGCCGATCCACTCCATCCGCGAGTCGCGGCGGATCGCGTCGGTGATCGGGTTGAGCGCGTCGCCGACGACGCCCCACACCTGCCGGACGCCGTGGTCGGCGAGGGCCGTGACGATGCACTCGGCGATGGTGGTCATCAGCGGCTCCCGTGGACGGTCGAGCGGAGATCGGTGCCGAAGCTGTCGGCGCGCGCGTGCGCCCAGTCGTCCGCCCAGGACGCCGGTGGCTGCTCGAGCAGCTCGCCCGGCTGCAGCCAGCCGAACAGCTCGGCGTACGACGCGGTCTCGGTCTCGGTCACGTTGCGCCGCAGCATCGACGGACGCAGGTCCGCCGGGTCACGCACGCCCATCGCCGCCATGATGCTGACCGCCTCCTCCACGCTCGACTTCTGGAACCGGTACGCCCGTTCGCTCTTGTCCGGCACGTTCAGCGCCCGGTTGCGTCGCGGATCCTGGGTGGCGACGCCGGTCGGGCAGGTGTTGGTCTGGCAGCGCTGCGCCTGTACGCAGCCCACCGCCATCATCATCGCTCGGGCGGCGTTCGTATAGTCCGCGCCCTGGATCAGCCGCTTCACGATGTCGTTGCCGGCCGCGATCTTGCCCGAGGCGCCCACCTTGATGTGCTCGCGCAGCCCGGTGCCGACCAGCGCGTTGTGCACCAGCATCAGGCCCTGGGTGAGCGGCATGCCGACGTGGTCCTCGAACTCCAGGGGCGCCGCGCCGGTACCGCCCTCCGAGCCGTCCACGATGATGAAGTCGGGGGCGGTGCCGACCTCCCGGATCGCCTTGCAGATCGCCAGCACCTGCTCGCGAGAGCCCACGCACAGCTTGAAGCCGGCCGGCTTGCCGCCGGAGAGCTCACGCATCCGCGCGATGAACTCGATCAGCTCCACCGGCGTCGAGAACACCTTGTGCCCGGGTGGGCTGACGCACTTCTCCCCGACGGGGACGCCGCGGGCCTCCGCGATCTCCTGGCTCACCTTGGGCCCCGGCAGGACGCCGCCGATCCCCGGCTTGGCGCCCTGGCTGAGCTTCAGCGAGACGCACTTCACCTGGTCCTTCCGCGCCTTCTCGGCGAACTGGTGCGGGTCGAAGCCGCCGTCCTTGGTGCGGCACCCGAAGTACCCGGTGCCGATCTCCCACACCAGGTCGCCGCCGTTCTCCTCGTGGTACTTCGACAGGCCGCCCTCGCCGGTGTCGTGGGCGAACCCGCCCATCGCGGCGCCCTTGTTCAAGGCCCGGATCGCATTCGGCGACAGGGCGCCGAAGCTCATCGCCGAGACGTTCAGCAGGGACATCGAGTACGGCTGCGCGCAGTCCGGGCCACCGATGCGGACCCGCGGGGGCGTGTCCGGCGCCGTCACGGGGGCGATGGAGTGCACGAGGTACTCGTAGCCCATCGCGTTGACGTCCCGCTCGGTCCCGAAGGCCTGCTCGCCGTGGATGCCCTTGGCGCGCTCGTAGATGATCGTCCGGATGTCCCGGTCGAACGGCCGTCCGTCCCAGTCGCGCTCGATGAAGTACTGCTGGATCTCGGGCCGGATGTCCTCGAGCAGGTAGCGCAGATGCCCCACGACGGGGTAGTTGCGCAGGATGCTGTGCTTCTTCTGCGCCAGGTCGCGCGCGGCGAGCCCACCGACGGCGGCGCCCAGTGCCGCGAGCACGGAACGAACGGAGCTGCTACGGGTCATCGAACTTCCTCTCTGGGCGATGCCGGCGCGGCAGGGTGGTCGCGCCGGATCGCGGTCCGGTTGATGCGGAGATCGGGGTCGACGTGCATCAGCTCGCCGGCCTCGAGCAGTCGCCAGCGGCCTTCGTCGAGTGGCTCGCTGGCGATCACCACCGAGGCGGTGCCGTCGAGATGGTCACTGTGCACGCGGGTGCCGAGGGAGCTGCGGTGATCGAGCGGCTCGTCGCCGTCGCGGCGATCCAGCATCCACAGCTCGTTCGTCTCCGGGAGCCGCAGCGCCCACAGGTCGTGCTGCTCGATCAGGACGAAGTTCAGCGAGCGCACCGGCAGGTTGTCGACGATCCAGCCCACGGCCGAGACGATCCCGTCGTGGACGTCGCCGGTCGCGGCAATCTGCCGGGTGATGAGCGCGAGCACCCGCTCGGAGTCCGTGTCGCCGCGCACCCGGGCCAGATCCGCACCGAGATGCGCCTCCAGCCTCGGCAGGTCGCCGACGCTTCCGTTGTGCGCGAAGATCCGCCCGTCCAGCGTGAACGGGTGGGTGTTCTCGGTGCACACCGGCGTCCCGGTGGACCGGCGCACGTGCGCGACGAACGTCGCGCTGTGCCGCTTTCGCGCCGCCGTCGCGAAGGACGCGTCGACGTACGCCGCGATGGGCTCCTTCTCCACCTGGGGCCGGCCCCGCTCGTCGAAGGTGCCCAGGCCGGTGCCGTCCGGGTTCGCGTGCCCCTGAGCCCGGAGGCTGTCGGGCGCGCCGAGCAGCCAGAACGTCGCTGCCACCCGCGTGCGGCCCGCGGTCAGCCCGAACAACCGGCACATCGCCACGCCTCCCGTCGGTACCTTCGTGGGCCCGTCCGGTGGGTGCCTCCTGTCGACGTGCCGCCCGTATCACCTGACGCTAGTTAACGAGGCTGAGCGACAGCCAAGAGCACGACCGGTCGCTCAGGCCGGCTCGCGCTGCGCGACGCGACGGCGGGCGCGGCCGCTGGCCAGATCGATCAGGCCGACCACGCCGGCGAGGGCGATGAACACCCCGATCGCGCCGTACGCCGCGATGAAGGCCGTGTCGTACCCGCGGTCGAGCGCGACGAAGAACGCGGCGGTGATGATCGCGATGCCGATGGCCGTGCCGACGCGCTGGCCGGTCGACATGATGCCGCCGGAGCTTCCGGCGTACTCGACGGGCACCTCGGCGAGAGTGAGCGCCTGGTTGGGGCTGATGACCATGCCCTGCGAGATGCCGATGAACGACAAGGTCAGCATCAGCCACCACGGGCTGATGCCGTGCGACTCGTGCGCGAGCACGATGCCGATCGAGGCCACCACGCCGATCAGGGCCACGCCGATTCCGGCGACGACCAGCTTGCGGCCGTAGGTGAACACGATGCGCCCGGTGATCTGCGGGACGATCGCCGAGAAGACCGCCGACGGCACGCCCATCAGGCCGCTCGCCAGCGCACTGAAGCCGAGGCCGTTCTGCAGGTACAGCGCGCTGACCACCCACACGCTGGTCAGGCCCATGAAGAACACGCCCGCCAGCGTGGAGCCGTAGGCGAAGCTGGGCGTGCGGAACAGCTGCAGGTCGACCATCGGCGCGCCGCCGCGGGCGGCGTACCGCCGTTCCCAGCGCACCCACACGACGATCAACGCGGCTCCTACCACGAGCAGCACGTAGATCGCCGGTCCGATGCTGCGCTCGAGGAACGGCAGCATGATGAACAGGATCGCCACGCCGAGCAGCGCGACGCCGACCGGGTCGAGGTCGACCTTGGGGCGCGGGCCGGTCTGCGCGCGATCGGCCGCCGCCGGCCCGGTCCAGGCGGCGGATGGCATCCAGATCCGGCCGACGACCATCGCGATCGCCGCGATCGGGACGTTGATGAGCATCGCCGTCCGCCAGCCCCACTGGTCGCCGAAGCCCAGCACCAGCACGCCGCCGAGCACCGGCCCGATCGCGACCGAGACGCCGACGACGCTGCCGAACATCCCGAACGCGATGCCGCGCGCCTTGCCGGAGAAGAACTGCTGGATCATCCCGACGCCCTGCGGGCTGAGCAGACCGGAGCCGAGCCCCATTAGGACCCGGGCGAGGTTGAGCACCACGGGATCGGGCGCCAGACCGGACAGCAGCGAGCCGAGGCCGAACACGACGAGGCCGCCCATGAACAGCCGCCCGCGCCCGTACAGGTCCCCGGCCCGACCGGCCGCCACCATCACCACGCCGAAGGCGAGCGTGTAGCCCGAGAGCACCCACTGGATCGCCTGGTCGGACGCGCGGAGCGAGGTCTGCATGGTCGGCAGCGTGACGTTGACGATCGAGATGCTCAGCAGCGACATGAACAGCGGGACGAGGATCGCGACCAGCAGCTTGCGCTGCTCACCGGTCATGCGTGCGGCCGGCCCCGCCGTCTCCTGCGTGCTCACCACATCAAACGCCTCATCGTCTCCGGTGCCGACGCTCGGATCGTACGCCGACGTCCCGGACGGGCCGCCCGGCCGCGGCGCGGCCCGGTGCGCGGACGGCACCCGGGCAGCGTCTCGCGCCGTGAGAGCCGGGTGAAGCGCCGCGAGCGCGCCGTTTATGGTGAGAGTGACCCGCACCACCGTTCGCGCCAGCGCTGCTAGGAGATTGTTGATGACGTACGAGTTCACCCAGCAGGGCCGGGACCTGCTCGAGAAGGTCAAGTCCTACATGGACGAGTTCATCTACCCGAAGGTGGACGAGTACCACGAGGAGGCGGAGCGCCTCGGCCACAGCGGCTTCCCCGCGATGCTCGATGACATGAAGCAGGCGGCCCGCGACCGCGGCCTGTGGAACCTGTTCATCCCGCACCTGGACCCGTCGGCGCCCGGCACCAAGCTGTCGAACGTGGACTACGCCCCCATCTCCGAGGAGCTCGGCAAGGTCGGCTTCGCCTCCCAGGCGCTCAACTGCGCGGCGCCGGACACCGGCAACATGGAGATCCTCAACCTGTACGGCTCGGAGCGCGTGAAGCGCGACTGGCTCGATCCGCTGCTGGAGGGCGAGATCCGCTCGGCGTTCTCGATGACCGAGCCGGCGGTCGCTTCGTCCGACGCCACCAACATCGGCCTGCGCATCGAGCGCGATGGCAACGAGTACGTCCTCAACGGCACGAAGTGGTTCTCCTCGGGCGCCATGCGCGACAACTGCAAGGTGCTGGTCGTGATGGGCAAGACCGACCCGTCGGCGCCGCGCCACCTGCAGCAGTCGATGATCGTCGTCCCGAAGGACACCCCCGGCGTCTCGATGGGCCGCCAGCCGCACGTGTTCGGCTACGACCACGGCGGTGGGCACCCGGAGGTGCACTACGAGAACGTCCGCGTCCCGGCCGAGAACCTGCTCGGCGAGGAGGGCAGCGGCTTCGCCATCTCCCAGGCCCGCCTCGGCCCCGGCCGCATCCACCACTGCATGCGGTCGATCGGCGTCGCCGAGCGCGCGCTGGAGCTGATGGTCAAGCGCTCCCTGGAGCGCGAGACGTTCGGCAACCTGGTGGCCCACAAGGGCGTCGTGCAGGACTGGATCGCCGAGGCGCGCATCAACATCGACATGCACCGCGAGTACGTGCTGCGCACCGCGCACCTGATGGACACCGTCGGCAACAAGGCCGCCGCCACCGAGATCTCCGGGATCAAGGTCGCCGTCCCGCGGATGGCCCTGAAGATCATCGACGACGCCATCCAGGTCTTCGGCGCCGCCGGCGTCACCCAGTTCGCCCCGCTGGCGGAGATGTACGCGAGCATGCGCACCCTGCGGATCGCCGACGGCCCGGACGAGGTGCACAAGATGACCATCGCGCGCCGCGAGATCCTCAAGCACGACGGGACCTTCCGCATCAACCCGATGCTCGGCTCGAAGAACAAGACCTCCTCCGACGACGAGGTCCCGGTGATGCGCCCGTAGCGGCGTCCGGCCCGGGCGGCGGTCTCGCCGCTGCCCGGAGATCGACGAGCGAGAGGCGCCTTGTCCACCCGGGGTGGGCAAGGCGCCTCTCGTCTGTCGTTTTGGCGGCTGTACCAGGGAAGCGGCGACCGAAGCCGTCAATCCGCGCGGCCGCCGCGACCGGCGGCTAGACCCACTCGAGCTCCTGGCTCGGGCCGAAGATCTCGTAGTGGATCTGGTCCTCCGGTACGCCGCGCCGGCGCAGCGTGCTGCGGACGGTCCCCATGAACGGCAGCGGTCCGCAGAGGTAGATGTCCGCGTCGTCCGGCAGGTCGATCTTCTCGAGGTCGATCAGCCCGGTCCGCAGGTACTCGTGCGCCTCGCGGGTGCCGAGGCTCTCGTACCACCGGTGCAGGCTGGCGCCGGGCAGTGCCGCGACGAGCTCCTTGAGCTCGGAACGGTGGGCGTGCCGGGCCGGCGTGCGGTCCGCGTGCAGCACCTGCACCTGCCGGGTGGAGTTGGTGCGGCTGAGGTGGTTCAGGAACCCGATCATCGGGGTGACGCCGATGCCGGCCGAGATCAGCATCAGCGGCGCGTCGGACTCGGTCAGCGTGAGCTCGCCGAACGGCGCCGAGACCTCGACGAGGTCGCCCTCGAAGACGTTGTCGTGCAGGTAGTTCGACACCTCGCCGGCCGGGGCGACGCCGTCGGGGGTCAGCGTCTCGGTCACGCGCTTGACCGAGAAGCCGATCGCGTCGGCGTCGTCCACTCGGGTGATGCTGTACTGCCGGATCTGGTGCGCGCCGTCGGGCAGCACCACGGCGACCGAGACGTACTGGCCCGGCCGCGGCCGCGGGAGCGGCGTGCCGTCCGGGCTGGCCATCGTGAAGGCGACCGTGTCCGGCGACTCCTGGGTACGGCGGCGGACGACGAGCCGCCGCCAGACGTCGCCGACCTCGACCCCGGCCTCGGCGTACAGCTCGCGCTCGATGTCGATGAGCGTCTCGGCCATGTTCCAGTAGACCTCGTTCCACGCCGCGGCGACCTCCGGCGTCACCGCGTCACCGAGCACCTCGACGATGGCGGCGAACAGGTGCTCGTGGACGATCGGGTACTGGTCCGGGCGGATGCCCAGCGACGCGTGCTTGTGCGCGATCCGCGAGAGCACCTCACGCGGGTCCGGCGCGCTCGGGTCGACCAGCAGCGTGGCGTACGCGGCGATGGACGCGGCGAGCGCGCGCTGCTGCGTGCCCTGCGCCTGGTTGCCGCGGTTGAACAGGTCGCGCTGGAGCTCGGGGTGCGCGGCGAACATCCGGCTGTAGAAGATCGGCGTGATGTCGTCGATCGCGGCGCCGATGACCGGCAGCGTGGCCTTGACGATCTGGGTCGATTCGGGAGAGAGCACGAGGTGTCCTTTCGTCGGGGTGCCCTGCAGCGAAATCCTCGCTGCTAAGAAGTGGGGGTCGGGGACAGCGTGAGCAGCACGGTGCGGGTGGGCGCGGCGACCAGATCGCTGACCTGGATGGCGTCGAGGCTGGCGAAGAACGCCTCCTGCGCCTTGCGAAGGGCCGAGCGCAGCCGGCAGCCGCCACGCAGGGGGCACGGGTTGACGCCGTCGCAGTCGACGACCTCGCGGTCGCCCTCGAGCTCGCGCACGATGCTGCCCACGGAGGCCTGCTTGCCCTCGTCGGTGAGCCACAGCCCGCCGGCGCGGCCCCGGCGGGTGTCGACGACGCCCAGCTTGCGCAGGGCGGCGACCACCTTGGCGGCGTGGCTGTAACGGACCTTCAGCTGCTCGGACAGCGTGGCGGTCGTGATCGACTCCTCGTCGCCGAGGACGGCGAGGCGCATCACGATCCGGAGCGCGAGGTCGGTGAACACGGCTAGCTGCACGATGTCAGGGTACTTATTTGGTATCTGAGATGACAATTAAAGCCAGTGTGTGGTCGGACACCGCGGGCGCTCGCCGACGTCGGCCGCGGACCGTGCCGTGCGTCGCGCCGGTGTCCTCGACGTCCGACAAAACGTCGGCCGAGAGGTGATTGGACCGCCCGGAGGGCACAGCGCGGCTCTCGCTCGTCGTTTTGGCGGGCAGCGGCGTACGAAGTGGCCACCACTGGCCGGCCACGGCGGCATAGCGTGAGGCCACGAGCGAGACCGGGGGACACCGATGCGTACACCACCGACGGGATTCGCGCGGTGGCGCAGCGACGTCCCGAGCGGCGGAAACCGGTACGACGAGGAGCTGGTCGCCGGGCTGCACCGGCTTGGGGTCCCGCTACGTGAGTACGCCGTCACGGGGCCGTGGCCGCTTCCGGGCCCCGACGACCGGCGGCGGCTCGACGCCGTGCTCGGTGCCGAGCGGAACTGGCTGCTGAACAACATCGTCGGCTCGGCCGCGCCGGACGCGATCAAGGCCGCGGTCGCCGCGGGCGCGCGGGTCACCCTGCTCATGCACTACTTCCCGGCCGACGACCCGGCGCTGCCGGCGCCCGACCGCGCCCGGCTCGCGGTGACCGAGGCCGACGCGGTGGCCACTTCCGGCGCGGTCGTCGTCACCAGTGGCTGGGCCGCCGCCGAGGTGGCGAGGAGATACGGGCGGGACGACGCGGTCGTCGCGCCGCCGGGCGTCGATGCCGCCGCGCCGGCTCCCGGCTCGGTCGCCCGCGGCCGGGCCCCGACGCTGCTGTGGCTCGGCAGCCTCACGCCGACCAAGGACCCGCTGACCTTCGTGGCCGCGCTCGCGCGGCTGCGCGCCCTGGAGTGGACGGCGCTGATCGTGGGCCCGGACGCGGCGCACCCGATGCTGACGCAGCAGGTGCGGCGGCGGATCGACGACGCGGGGCTGGCCGGGCGCATCCGGCTGCTCGGGCCGCGGACCGGCGCGGCCCTCGACGACGTGTGGGACGGCGCCGACCTGCTGGTGCACACCTCGTGGTTCGAGACCTACGGGATGGTGGTCGCCGAGGCGCTGGCTCGCGGCATCCCGTCGATCGTGGCGAGCGGCACCGGTGCGGTCGAGGCGCAAGGGCCCGGGGGGACGTTCCCGCCCGGGGACGACGCAGCGCTCGCGGCCGCGCTGCGCGGTTGGCTCGAGGACGCCGATCAGCGAGGGCGGTGGCGCGCGGGCGCGTTGCGCGATCGGATGCGGCTGCCGGGGTGGGAGGCCACCGCGCGGATCGTCGCCTCGGCGCTCAGCGGATGACCGGCGGCGCCCTGGCGACGCACCGGGGACGCCCCGAGGGCCGGTCCGTCAGCCGCCGCCGGCCTTCGGGCCGCCGCTGGACGGCACCGGAAGCGGACGCTTCGGATCGATGGTCGACTGCACGTCGAAGAACTCCGGCAGCGGGCTCTTCTTCCCGTCGAGCACCCGCTGCATCGAGATCCCGTCGACGTTGATCCGCGCCTGCCGCACGATGGACGGATCGAGCTGCATCCAGTGGAGCGTCGCGCCGTTGACGCCGAAGTAGTACGTGAACTTCTCCGCGTCGTGCAGGTAGCTGAACTTCGCGTTCCCGGGCCCGTAGTGCTCGATGCCGGCGAGGTCGGCGCCGAACGGGAAGACCAGCTCGCGCGTGTCGCCGACGATCGGCCGCACCTCGGCGTCCCACCGCTGCGCGTCGTCGGTGATCCGGGCCAGGCTCTGCGTGGTCATGTTGATGTGGCCCCAGGAGTGCGACGCGAAGTTCCAGCCCTCGTTCTTCAGCGCGTCCGCCGCGGTCTTGGCCTTCTGCTGCGCGGACTTGGTGCTCTGCGTGTCGCCGTAGGTCTGCACGCTGGAGCGGTAGCCCAGGACGCCGTTGTATCCGGTGACGGCGATCGATCCCTTGTCGCCGCGGTAGGCGAAGTCGGGGTGCTCGCGGACGAAGTCGTCGACGATCGGCATGACGTCGTAGCTGCCCTCGGTCGTGGCGCCCGCGGCGTTCGTGTACGTGTTGACCACTCGGCCGTCGCCCTTGACTACGAGGTTCGTCGCGAACCCCTTGCCGGACATGAACTCGTAGTAGTTGACGTCGTCGATGCTCAGCACGAACGGCTTCTTGCCGGGCGCCAGGACGATCGGCTGGGCGGCCATCGCTCCGTCGGGCCCGGGGGCGGCGATGCGTTCGGGATGCACCATGACCCATCCCTTGTCGTACATCTGCTGCAGCTGCTTGGTGAACTCGGAGACCGTCACCATGTACTGGTTGAAGCCGACGCCTTGGGTCCCGGCGCCGAATGCGCGGGCCGGGTCGACGATCAGCGAGTGATAGAAGAGGTGCGGGATCGTGCTGTTGTCCCGCCACGTCACCGCTTGTGCCTTCGCGGCCTGGACGGCGGCGAGCTCCTTCTTCGCCGCGGCGCTGCCGCCGGCGGACAGCGTCGCGATGGCGGCGTCGTAGTCGTACTGGGCCGCCTGCCGCGCGGCCTTGGCGACCAGTCCGGCGGCCGGGTCGGCCGTGGACGGCGCGGCTGTGGCCGACGTGCCGGCCGCGACCCGAGGGGCATTGGTCGTGCACGCGGCCGCGAGCAGCAGGATGGCGGCGATGATCAACGCTGCGGTCGAGGAGCGGCGTTGGGGCCGTAGAGGAAGCATGGGGCCACCGTTCGTGCAGGCGCCCGGGCAGTGCGGCGCCCGGATCGCCACCGACCTTACGAGCGGGTCGCGCGAAACTCGGCGCAGTCGATCGGCGCGTGCGAACCTTTGTGGACGCTGTGACGACGCGACTCCGGTACTGTATGCGCATGCACGCAGATACGCAGCCGCCCGTGTGGTCGGACGACGTGGTGACCCTCGCCGTCGAGGTCCTGCGGATGCTCGCCGACCCGACCCGCCTGCAGATCGCCGGGCTGCTGCTCGATGAGGAGCGAGCCGTCTCCGAGCTCGCGACGGCGCTCGGCAAGCCCGGGCCCGCGGTGTCCCAGCACCTGGCGAAGATGCGGATGGCCCGGATGGTCGAGACCCGCAAGCGCGGCACCTCGGTGCTGTACCGGGTGGAGAACGGCCATGTGCGCCAGCTCGTGATCGACACGATCGGGCACGTCGAGCACCTGCTGGACGACGTCCCGGCCCACCACCGGCCCAAGGGCACCGCGTCGTGAGCGGCGTGCATCGGCACGCCGGCCACCCGGGGGACGACCCGCACGGTCACGACCACCACGACGGCATCCTGTCGCGGCTGCGGCATCTCGGCTCCGCGCTGCTCGGAGGCCACTCGCACGACGCGGCCGAGCAGGTCGACGAGGCCCTGGAGGCGAACGCGCGAGGACGCCGCGCGCTGTGGATCAGCCTCGCCGCGCTGGCCGTCACCGCGCTCCTGCAGGGCGTCGTCGTGGCGTTCACCGGCTCCGTCGCGCTGCTCGGGGACACCTTGCACAACGTGGCGGACGCCGCCACGGCGCTGCCGCTGCTGATCGCCTTCCGCCTGGCGCGGCGCCCCGCGAACGACCGGTTCACCTACGGCTACGGGCGTGCCGAGGACCTGGCCGGGCTGTTCGTGGTCGCGATGATCGCGCTGTCCAGCGTGCTGGCCGGCTGGCAGGCGATCGACCGCCTGATCGATCCGCAGGAGGTCTCCTACCTGCCGGCCGTCGCCGCGGCCGGCGTGATCGGCTTCGCGGGCAACGAGCTGGTCGCCCGCTACCGGATCCGGGTCGGGCGGCAGATCGGCTCGGCGGCGCTCGTCGCGGACGGCCTGCACGCTCGAACCGACGGGTTCACGTCCCTCGCGGTCGTCGTGGGCGCCGGGGGCGTCGCCCTCGGGCTGCCGTGGGCCGATCCGGTGGTCGGCCTGCTCATCGCGGTCGCCATCCTCGGCGTGCTGCGCTCGGCGCTCGCGCAGGTCGGCGCGCGGCTGATGGACGCCGTGGACCCGGCGCTGGTGCGGCGCGCGCGGGCGCTGATCCTGGGCACCGACGGCGCCGAGGAGGCGGGGGCGCTGCGCCTGAGGTGGATCGGCCACGCCTTGCACCTGGACGCCGAGGTGACCGTCGCCGCCGACCTGCCCGTCGCGGACGCCCATCGGATCGCCCACGACATCGAGGACCGGCTGCGCCGGGAGGTGCCGCGGCTGACCGGCGTGCTGATCCACGTCAGCCCCGCGGGGGCCCACCCGGTGCGCTGACGCGACTCGCGACGCGGCTCAGCGGGGGCGCAGCACCGTCTGGGTCTGCGTGGTCTTGCCGACGAGCTTCTCGCCGCACCGCAGCTCGGTCTCGACGACGATCGTCGAGCCGCCCACGTGCAGCGGCGTGGTCGTCGCCGCGACGGTGCCACCCTTGACCGCGCCGAGGAAGTTCGTCTTCGACTCGATGGTCGACGTGCCGACCGCGCCCTCGGGCAGGTTGGCCGCTGCGCAGGCGCCGCCGCTGGCATCGGCGAGGGCCATCAGCGCCCCACCGTGCAGCAGCCCGTTCGCGGTGCACAGCTCGGCGGCCCAGTCCATCTCGAGCACCACCTTCGCCGGAGACAGCTCTATCGCCCGCATGCCGAGGGTGCCGCACAACGGCATCTGGGAACGGATGTACTCGGTCGCCTTCTCGTCCATGACCAGGAGTATTCCGGCCGGCGGGGGCCGGTGACAACCGGGCCCGCTCAGCGGGAGACCGGCGGGGCGTCGTAGGTGACCCACGTCGTGCGGGTGGCGATCGCGTCGTACAGCGCCTGCGCCGTCGCGTTGTCCGCGGCGGTGATCCAGCGGACGACGCTGAGCCCGTCGGCGGCGGCCATCTCCTGCAGCGTCGTGATCAGCGCCCGCCCGACGCCGTGCCCGCGGGCGGCCGGGTCGGTGAACAGGTCGTCGAGCCACAGCCCGGTGGTGCCGGTCGACGGCCGGGCGAAGCGCCGGTAGTCGGCGATCCCGACGACCGTGCCGTCGACCTCCGCGACGAGCGCCGAGACCTCGTGCGCCGGGTCGGCCACCCAGGACCACACGCGGCGGACGACGTCCTCGTCCGGCGGCAGCCGGTAGAAGGCCCGGTAGGCAGTGAACAGCTCGCTCCAGCGCTGCTCGTCGGTGAGCCCGGCGGGTCGGACGAGGACGGACGGTGCGGTCATGACGGCGGCCTCCGCTCGGTACGTCGGCTCAGACTACGACAGCGGCCCGTCGGTCGCGGCCGCGCGCTCTACCGAGTTAGTTGTCATTACAAGCAGTGTGGGGAAGACTCGAAGGATGGCGACGAACTGGCTGACCACCGATGAGCTGCGGGCATGGGTGCGGCTGGTCGCCGTCCTCGAGTTGCTGCCCGGCCGCCTCGATGCCCAGCTGCGGCGGGACGCCGGCCTGACGAACTTCGAGTACTACGTGCTGGCGATGCTCTCCGAGGCGCCCGACCGCACGCTGCGGATGACCGACCTGGCCGCGCAGACCAACGCGACCGCGCCGCGGCTCTCGCACGTGGTGCAGCGGCTGGAGAAGCGCGGGCTGGTCGCCCGATTCCCGTGCCCCACCGACGGCCGGGTCACCAACGCCCGGCTGACCGACGAGGGGTGGGAGAAGGTGCTGGCTACCGCGCCCGGCCATGTCGCGGCCGTCCGGCACGACGTCATCGACGCCCTCAGCTCCCGGCAGATCGACCAGCTGCGCGAGATCGGCGAGGCGATCCTCCAGCGCCTCGACCCCGATGGCAGGCTGACCCCGATGTACCACCGCCACGACCCCTCCTGACCGTGCGCGCAGGTGACGTGCGCGGACGATCGCGCTAACGTGCGGGCATGAAGATCCGACTTCGTCAGGTCGCGCTCGTCGCGGCGAACCTCGAGGCCGCGGAGCGGCAGATCACCGACCGGCTCGGCGTCGAGCTGTGCTTCCGGGACCCCGGTGTGGGCACGTACGGTCTGCACAACGCGCTGTTCGCGATCGGCGACAAGCTGCTCGAGGTGGTCTCCCCGCAGCAGGAGGGCACCACCGCCGGCCGGCTGCTGGACAAGCGCGGCGGCGACGGCGGCTACATGGTGATCCTCCAGGTGGACGACCTGCCGGCGCTGCGCCGCCGGTTCGACGACCTCGGTATCCGGATCGTCTCCGAGCCCGCCGGAGACGGCATCGCCGGGCTGCACCTGCACCCGAAGGACGTCGGCGGCGCGATCCTCTCCGTCGACCAGGCCGACAGCTGGGCGGACTGGGGCTGGGCCGGCCCGTCGTGGCGTGAGCACGTCCGCGACGACGTGGTGACCGACATCGTGGGAGTGGCGATCCAGGCCGACGACCCGGAGGCGATGGCCGCCCGCTGGGGGCAGGTGCTGGACCGCGGCGTCACCGTCAGCGACGGCGAGCCGCGGATCGAGCTCGACGAGGGAGTGATCCGGTTCGTGCCGGTCACCGACGGACGCGGAGAGGGCGTCGCGGCCCTGGATCTGCGGTCCGCGGACGGCGCCGCGCGCAGCGACGTGCTGGTCGGGACCACCGTCAGCGTCGTCCCGTAAGCGGGCTCACTGTGATCTGCTGCCCGGGGGGCTTGGAACGTACCCGCTGGTAGCGAAAGCGGCGACAATGGATAGGTGCCAGGTGCGCTACCGCGCCTGACTTCCCGCACTGCCAACGGAGCTGTTTTTCAATGGACATCACGACCATGCTTGGATCGCGCCTGGCCCAGCTGGGCGCCACGGCCGACATCGAGCAGATCGAGCGCACCCAGGGACGCCGCGCGGCACGCCGCCGCGCCGCGGAGACCCTCATCGCGCGCGCCGCCGTCCGGAGCAGTGCCATCCGCTAGGGATTCCCCGTGGCCCGCTACATGCCGGCGGGAACGACCAGGGTGAGCATGAGCAGCACGGGGCCGATCACCACCATCGACATGCCCCAGCGGGTCAGCAGCCGCGTCACCCGAGCGCGGTCGTCGGCGTCCGACGTCGCCGTGAGCGTGGCGCCGACCGTGGAGAACGGCGAGACGTCCACCAGCGACGAGCACACGCCGAGGGCCGCGATCAGCGCCCAGCCCGGCACCGCTCCGGACGCCACGATCGGGATCGCCAGCGGCACCAGCGAGGCCAGGATCCCGGTCGTCGACACGAACGCCGACATCAGCGCGCCGACCATCAGGATCAGCACGGCTCCGACCAACGGCGCGTGGACCCGCGCGGCGAGCTCGCCGAGGGTGTCGAGCGCGCCCATCGACCGCAGGACGCCGATGTAGGTCACGATGCCGCCCACGAGCAGCGCGGTCGACCAGTCCACCTGGGCGATCGCGCGCTTGGTGTCGAGAGGACGCAGCAGCGCCAGGACGGCGGCGAACGCGAAGCACAGGGTGCCGATCTCCGGCTCGTGGCCGGTCAGCGACAGCACGACCACGACGGCGACCAGCAACACCATGAAGGCGATCGTCACCCAATGGATGGGAGCCAGCCGCCGGTCCGTCGTGGCGTCGTCCGGCACGGACTCCTCGACGAGACGCTGCCGTGCGCCGGGGCCGCGTGACCGCAGCAGGGCCCGGCCGCCGAACAGCAGGAACGCCAGGCCGAGCAGCAGCAGGTTGACCACCAGCGCGACCGCGAACGGCACGACGGGGGACAGCGCGATCCCGTTGTCGCGAGCGGTGCCGTAGGTGACGATGCCGAACAGGCTGGTCGGCGCGAAGCCGCCGGCGCTCAGGCCGCAGCCGATGGCCAGCGCCATCAGCATCGGGTCGATCCGGAACCGCCTGGCCAGCGGCATCCCGACCGGCGCCATCACCAGCCCGGCCAGCGCCGAGCCCATCGCGGAGACGCCCATGGTGAGGAAGAAGAACACGAACGGGATCAGGACGGCTTGGGTGCCCACCTTCTGCAGCGCCTTCTCGACCAGCGTGTCGATGGTGCCGTTCACCTGGGCGATGCCGAAGAAGTAGGTGACGCCGACCAGCAGGAGGAAGATCCCGACCGGGAAGCCCGCGATGATGTCGTCGAGCGGCAGGTCCGCCAGCCAGAGCCCCACGCCGGTGGCGGCGGCGAGCGCGACCACACCGAGATGGACCTTGCGTATCGCCGCCACCGCGAACACGACCACCAGGATCGCGATCGCCACCAGGTCCGCTGTCATCGTCCTCTTCCGTGCAGGGCTCGTGCCTTCCTACCGCATGCGGCGTCCGGCCGCCACCAAGACGCATCCGGGCCGACGGGTTGCCGTGCGGCAGGATGGAACGGTGGACAACGAGGACTCCTGGCGCGACGGCTTCGTCGCGGCCATGCGGCGGACCCGCGCCTCCAACGACGAGATCAGCACCGAGCTGGCGGCGGCGTACGCGAAGGCCCGGGCCGAGGGCAAGACGCCGAAGGGCGCCCTGGGCGACCCGCAGGCGTACGCCGCCGCGTTGCCCTACCGCGGGCGGGTCGCCAACCTCGCGGAGGCGCTCGCCGGCGCGGCGCACGTCGTCGGCGCGTTCATGCTCATCGACGCCCTGCGGGCGATGAAGGCCGGCCGACCGTACGACCTCACGGTCGGAGGACTGCTGTCCTGGGTGCTCGTGATCGCCGGCATACCGGCCCTGCTGTGGGCGTTTCGGCGCTACTCGAGCATGGCGGTGCTGGGCTCCGCGATCGTGCTGATGCTCGTGTGGGTGTTCCTGAGCAACGCGGCGACACCCACGCTGCTGTCGGTGGGCGCCGTCCTGCCGGCGGTGCTCGGGCTCGGGCTGGGGCTCGGCGCGATGGCCTATGTGGCGCGGTACCTGGCCTACCACAACGCGCATCCGATCCGGGACCCGTTGACGGGGCAGGACGTGCGCTTCCCCGACCCCGAGCCGCGCTTCATGCAGCGCTGGGGACCGCTGGTGATGATGGGCGGCGGCCTGGCAGTCGTGGTCCTCGCATCGCTGCTGTGACCGGAGAGCAAGATGGGGTCATGACCAGCGACACCTATCCGACCGTCACCCTCCGTCGCGCGCGCACGAAGGACGTGCGACGGATCCGCGAGATCATCGAGCCGTACGTCGAGAACCGGATCCTGCTGGCGAAGGAGAACGTGGCGTACTACGAGGGTCTGCAGGAGTTCCGGCTGGCGGAGGTCGACGGCGAGGTCGCCGGCGTGGGTGCGCTGCACGTCATGTGGGAGGACCTGGCGGAGGTCCGCACCCTCGCGGTGGATCAGCGCTACCGCGGGCACCGGGTCGGGCACGCGCTGCTCGACCAGCTGGTGAGCGACGCCCGCGACATCGGGGTGCAGCGGGTGTTCTGCCTGACCTTCGAGGTGGCGTTCTTCGAGAAGCACGGCTTCACCGAGATCGAGGGGACGCCGGTGACGCCGGACGTCTACCTCGAGCTGCTGCACTCGCACGACGACGGCGTCGCCGAGTTCCTCGACCTCGCGAGGGTCAAGCCCAATACCCTGGGCAACTCACGCATGCTGCTCACCCTGTAGACGACCTGCGCGTCGCCGACGAGAGGAATCGAAGATGGCACTGAGGCTCGGACAGAAGCAGGACTTCGCTCTCGTCGGTGGGCGGGTGCTCACCATGACCGGCGACGTCGTCGAGGCGGGCACGGTCGTCGTCCGTGACGGGAAGATCGCCGCGGTGGGCACCGAGGTCGACGTCCCGCAGGACGTCGAGCGGATCGACGTCGCCGGCAGCTGGATCACGCCGGGGCTGGTCGAGGCGCACGCGCACCTCGGCGTGTCCGAGGAGGCCGAGGGCTGGGCCGGCGAGGACACCAACGAGTTGACCGACCCGAACGGCGCGCGCCTGCGGGCGCTCGACGCGATCAACATCGACGACCAGGGCTTCCGCGACGCGCTCGCCGGTGGCGTCACGACGGCGGTCATCAAGCCCGGCTCCGGCAACCCGATCGGCGGGCAGACCGTGGCCATCAAGGTGTGGGGCCGCATCGTCGACGAGATGGTGCTGAAGGAGCCGTGCTCGATCAAGTCGGCCCTCGGCGAGAACCCCAAGCGGGTGTACGGCGACAAGAAGGTGCTCCCGTCGACGCGGCTCGGCGTCGCGACCGTCATCCGGGAGGCGCTCAACGGCGCGCGCGAGTACGCCGCCGCCCGCAGCCGCGACCAGAACACGCCGCGCGACCTCGCGAAGGAGCCGCTGGCTCGGGTGCTCAACGGCGAGATCCCGTGGTGCCAGCACTGCCACCGGGTGGACGACATCGCGACCGCGATCCGGCTCGCCGACGAGTTCGGCTACCGGCTCGTGATAAACCACGGTACCGAGGCGCATCTGATCGCCTCGTACATCGCCGAGCGCGAGATCCCGGTCGTCATCGGGCCGCTGTTCACGACGCGTTCCAAGGTCGAGCTGCGGCGGCGCTCGCTGGAGAACCCGGGCCACCTGGTGCGCGCCGGCGTGAAGATCGCGATCATCACCGACCATCCCGTCGTCCCGATCGAGTTCCTGATCTACCAGGTGGCGCTCGCGGTCAAGGAGGGCCTCGACCGTGACGAGGCGCTGAAGACGGTCACCATCAACCCCGCCGAGATGCTCGACCTGGCGGATCGCGTCGGCTCGCTGGAGGCCGGCAAGGACGCCGACCTGGCGATCTGGGACGGCGATCCGCTGGACGTGATGTCGCGCTGCGTGCAGACGGTCATCGACGGGCGCCTGGTCTACGAGTACGCCGAGGGGGAGCGCCGGGTCGCCCCGCAGTTCGAGAACCTGCGTTGACCTCGGACGCCGCCGCAGAACCTGCCTAGTCGCCGTCCGCCCTCCCGGCCCTCCGGAAAACGTCACCTGTGCGGGCGGCTGCTCGTCCCGAACGACCCGGCGCGCAGAATCGCGACGTTGTGAGGAGGGCCCGATGTCCCGGCGGCCCGACCGACACTGGAAGGGCGGCCGGGCGCGCAGCGCTAGCCGGCGGGGTCGGTCAGGGCCCGGCCGGTGAGGCTGGCCCGCTCGCTGATCTCGATCCTGTTGCCGTCGGGATCGGCGACGAACGCGAAGCGCACGGTGTCGCCCAGCACCCGGGGCGCGCCGGCCGACTGGCCGCCGCGGGCCAGGATCCCCTCGTACTCCGCGACGCAGTCGTGCACCTGCACCGTCGTGTAGCGGTACCCGGGACCGATCGCCTCGGTCGGCGGCGCGACGGGCCCCTGCTCGGCGAGGACGATAAGCGTCGTCCCGCAGCGGTAGCGGCCGAACGCGAGGCGCTCGAGCTGCATGACCTCGGTCCAGAACCGGTCGTGCTGATCGGGGTCGCCGACGCGCAGCTCGATGGCGATGCCGGTGACCCCGTCGTGGCCGGGCGGCACGAGCGTCACCCGGTCGCCGTCCGGGTCCACCAGCGGCCGAGGGTCCAGGACGCCGTCCCGCGCGATCTGCAGCCCGATGATCCCGGACGGCGCGGTGTCCGGGAGCGGATCACGCGCGTGGTTCATCTTGAGGATCGAGCCGTTCATGTGATGGCGATGCTGCTGGACGCCGCCGCCCAGCTTGCCCAGGTGGTCGTACTCGAGCCCCACGAGGTCCCGCCAGAACGCCAGCTGCTCGTCGCGCCGGTTGGAGTAGAGCCCCACGTCCATGCTCTGCTTGGCCAGCCTCACGTCTCGCTCCATTCCTGGGCAGCCGACGGTTGCCGTCTGCCGACCGTCGTCAGCCAGATCATCTCCCATGCGCCCCGGAAAACGACAGCCGACAGGGCCGTTGTCCATGAAGGATGGACAGCGGCCCTCTGACGTGACGGTTTGTCGGGTGGCTACCAGCCGGGCTCGCCGGCGGCGACCTTCTTGTGCACGACGTGCTCGGTCCAGAACGACACCAGCGGGATGGTCCCGCCGAGAACGACCAGCACGGTGCGCCCGAGCGACCAGCGGCGGTGCACCGCGAGCAGGACGGCGCAGGCGATGTAGGCCATGTACAGCCAGCCGTGCGCGATGCCGATGACGGTCACCGGCGTGCCGTCGTCGCCGAAGTACTTGATGGGCATCGCGACCAGGAACAGCAGGGCCAGCGGTACGCCGACGACCCAGGCCGCGATGCGGTAGTTGCGCAGCAGCGTGCGGGTCTTGCCCTCGGGGGTGGCCGCGCGCTTGGCCCGCAGGGCCTCCCGCTTGGCGGTGAGCTTGTCGGTCTGTTCGGTCACGCAGATCTTCCTAGGGGTTGGTGGCTCGCTCGTTGAGGTCCTTCAGCCGGGCGTTGTAGGCTTCCAGCTCGGGATCGGCGACGTCCGGGTATTCCTCGTAGTGCGGCGCCGTGGTGATCGCCTTGGGCCGGACGTCGTGCACTACCCGACCCGGGTCGGGGTCGTCGTGCAGCAGCGGCGGGACGTCGGCCCCGGGCGGGTGGTAGGCCAGCCAGATCGACTTGCCCCAGCCCCACAGCCCCATGAGCGCGAATCCGGGCCACTGGATGGCGTACAGCCAGTTCTGCCAGTCGCCGATGCTCGACTCGGCCTTGCCGAGCTGCCACTGGAACGCCCAGATGCACCCGGTCGCCGCCAGCAGCACGAACAGGTGCCAGGCGATCCATCCGGGGGTGAGAATGCGGCGCACCCCTCCAGGGTACGTAACCGCCCGGTCCGGGTGGTCCTAGTGCCCGGCCTTGCCGAAGGCCTCGACCGAGCTCTCGATGACCTTGAGCGCCTCGTCGCGACCGACCCAGTCCGAGCCCTGCACGTGCTTGCCCGGCTCGAGGTCCTTGTAGTGCTCGAAGAAGTGCTTGATCGCGTCCAGCTCGTAGGTCGACACGTCGCCGAGGTCCTGGATGTGCTCCCAGCGCGGGTCGCCGGCGAGCACGCACAGCACCTTGTCGTCGCCGCCGGCCTCGTCGACCATCTTGTACATGCCGACCGGGCGAACCTTCAGGTAGCAGCCGGGGAACACCGGCTCCGGCAGCAGCACGAGAGCGTCGAGCGGGTCACCGTCGTCCGCGAGGGTGTCCACGAAGTAGCCGTAGTCCGTCGGGTAGGCCATCGAGGTGTACAGGTACCGATCGAGCGCGACCTTCCCGGTCTCGTGATCGACCTCGTACTTGTTGCGCGAGCCCTTCGGGATCTCGATGAGGACGTCGTACTCCACTGTGATTCATCTCCTGGCTGGCCGGTGGGGCTCGGCTTTCGCCGGGCGGCACCCGGTGGCCCGTAGTCTGGTTGCTGCCGTGACGACCGACGAAGCGCAGGACGACGATGACCGACACCGTTTCCCCGAGGCCGGGTAGAGGCGCCGCGGCACGGCGCGCGCTCGGGAGCGTGGGCGCGGTGCTGCTGGCCGCTGCGGTCGGCATCGGCGGAGTGGTCGGCGTCGCCGCACTCGTTGGACCTACTGATTCTGACAGCGCGCGCGGCGGTTCGGGCAGCCAGTCCGCGCCGACTGTGTCACTCCCGGCCAATCCCGCGCCCGCGCCGGCGCTGTCGGACCTGGATCCGCACGCGCCGACGCCCACCGCGGCAGGCGTGCAGGCCGCGCTCGCCGGCCCGATGAGCAACGGGGTCCTCGGGCAGCTCGCGGCGCAGGTGCTCGACCCGGCCACCGGCGAGGTGCTGCTGGACCGGGGCTCGGACGCCCCGATGCAGCCCGGCTCGACGATGAAGCTGTACACCGTGGCGGCCGCGGCCGCCGTCCTCGACCCCGGCATGCGGCTGACGACGACGGTGGCCCAGGGGCCCAACCCGACCGAGATCACCATCGTGGCCGGCGGCGACCCGACGCTCAGCAGCCGGCCGCAGTCGGTGCTCAACCCCGGCGCCGCGACCATCGCCGAGCTGGCCGCGGCGGTCAAGGCCGCGGGCGTCACGCAGGTCACCAAGATCACCGTCGACAACGCGATCTTCCAGGGCGCGCCGACGGCCGAGGGCTGGGGCACCGGCGACGCACCCTCGACGTACGCCGCGCCGATCTACCCGTTCATGGCCGACGGCGGACGCACCAATCCGGCCGACGACCACTCGATGCGGTACGGCGAGCCGGATCTGCACGCCGCCTCGTTGCTGGCCGCGGACCTCGGCAGCCCGCAGGCCCAGGTGGTCCGCGGCACGGTGGACGCCGCCGCCAAGCCGGTCGCGACCGTGCGGTCGGCCCCGATCGAGCAGCTGATCGAGCAGGCGATCGTGCATTCGGACAACGTGCTCGCCGAGTGCCTCGGCCGACTGGTCGCCCAGAAGGTGGGCCAGCCGACCACGTTCGCGGGTGCGGTCACCGCGATCTCGGCCGTGATGCAGGAGATGGGCGTCGACCTCACCGGCTACCAGGGGCACGACGCGAGCGGCCTGTCGCAGCTGGACCGGACGTCGGCGCGCTCGATCGCGTCGGTGCTGGCCGTGGCGACCAGCGGCAAGCAGGAGCACCTGGACGTGGTGGACTCGGCGCTGGCGGTCGCCGGCTACAACGGCACCCTGGCCGCCCGGTACGACGGGGCCTCGGCGTCCGGCGCCGGCCGGGTGCGCGGCAAGACCGGCACGCTCACCGGCGTCTCCTCGCTGGCCGGCACCGTGCTCACGGCGGACGGGCGCGTCCTGGTCTACTCGTTCGTCTCCAACGGTGGCGGCGGCACCGAGGCCGTGCGTGCCGCGCTCGACAAGATCGCCGCGGCGATCGCCGGGTGCGGCTGCCGATAGGCGCTCACCCCGCCGGCCGTGGCCCCGCCCGGACGCACGAAGGGCCGGGAACGTGCGCTCCCGGCCCTTTCGAGACTGCGATGCCTACTTGGCGAGGTCGGCCTCGATGTCGAGGCTGATGGCGATCTTGTCGCCGACGACGACGCCGCCGCCCTCCATGGGCGCGTTGAAGTTGACGTTGAAGTCCTTGCGGTTGATCTCGGTCTTGGCCTCGAAGCCGGCCTTCTGGCCGCCCTGGCCGTCGCTGCCGGCGCCGCCGAAGGTGACGTCCAGCACGACCGGGCGGGTGACGCCGTTGACGGTGAGATCGCCGGTGACCTTCCAGTCGCCGCCGTCCGCGGTGACCTTGGTGGAGCGGAACTCCAGGGTCTGGTGGCTGGCGGCGTCGAAGAAGTCGGCGCTCTGCAGGTGGCCGTCGCGCTGCGAGTTGCCGGTGTCGACCGACGAGGCGACGATCGAGGCCTGGACGGTCGAGTCCTCGATGTTCTCGGCGACGGTGATCGCGCCGGAGAACTCCTTGAAGACGCCGCGAACCTTGCTGACCATCATGTGACGGACGCTGAAGCCGACGTGCGAGTGGGTCGTGTCGATGTTGTAGACACCGGGGGTGATGCTGAGGGTCTGGGCGGTGGTCATGCGGGGCTCCTTCGGTCTGTGGTGAACCAGCGGCTCGGGTGCCGCTTCCTGGCTACAAGTTGAATTTACAACTAGTTTGGTTGAACTGTCAACTACCAATCGGGTGGAGCACCCGGATCGTGCTGCAGCTCACAAGCGGTGGGCGCTCAGGGCGCGCGGGTACCGTGGCGCTCATGACTTCTGAGGTGTTCATCGACTGGGGCGTCGCCGCCCGAGCGGCGAAGCGGATGGTGCAGCCGGGACCCCGGGTCGACCTGGCGGTCGCGCGGGCCGCGGTCGCCGAACTGGAGACGGCGGCCGCCCGGGCTGAGGCGTACGTCAGCGAGGTCACCGGCATCCGGCATCCGGCGTACGACGCGCCCACCGTCGTGGTCGATCGCGCCGGCTGGATCGACGTCAACGCGCAGTCGCTCGGCGCCTTGATGAGCCCGCTGATCGAGAAGATCACCAGGAGCTCGAACTCCACCCGGATCGGGCGCGCCATCGGCAGCCGGGTGACCGGCAGCGAGGCGGGCGCCCTGCTGGCCTTCATGTCCAGCCGCGTGCTGGGCCAGTACGACGTGTTCGGGAGGGACGGCGGCCGGCTGCTGCTGGTGGCGCCCAACGTCGTCGACGCCGAGCGGAAGATGGACGTCGACGCCTCCGACTTCCGGCTGTGGGTGTGCATCCACGAGGTGACGCATCGGCTGCAGTTCACCGCCAATCCGTGGCTCGAGGACTACATGCGCGGGCTGATCGCCGAGTTCGTGGAGGTCTCGAACCTCGATGCCGACTCGATGCGTGACCAGCTCAAGCAGATCGCGGCGTCCATCAAGACCCGCGTCGCGGACGGCGGGGACGAGGATGCGCCGCGTGGCATCCTCGCGCTCGTGCAGTCACCCGAGCAGCGCGCCGTGCTCGACCGGATGACCGCCGCGATGAGCCTGCTGGAGGGCCACGCCGAGTACGTGATGGACGAGGTCGGGCCAGACGTCATCCCCTCGGTCGCGGTGATCCGCCGCAAGTTCACGCAGCGTCGGCGGGGCCGCTCGCCGCTCGACCGGCTGCTGCGCCGGCTGCTCGGCCTCGACGCCAAGATGCGGCAGTACGCCGACGGGCGCAGGTTCGTCGACGGCGTCGTCCAGCAGGTCGGCATGGCCGGCTTCAACCGGGTCTGGACGTCACCGGACACGCTGCCGTCACGCGCCGAGCTCGCCGACCCGGCCGCGTGGATCGCCCGCGTGCGGCCCAACGGTCGTATCGAGGCGACCACCGAGGTGACCGACGAGCACGGCAACACGACGCGGCACTACAGCGTGCCGCGCGAGCGGGAGCACATCGCGATGAGCGACGAACCGGCCGGCGACTCCGAGATCATCATCGAGCGGCGAGTCGAGGAGTAGCCGGCCGTGGTCGGTCCACCTCCGGCGGTCGCCGCGGTCCGGCGCGCCGCGCGGCACTGGCTGGCGGGGCATCCGCAGCCGGAGGTCACCGTCGCGGTCAGCGGCGGGGCCGATTCGCTGGCGCTGTGCAGCGCGGTGTTGTTCGAGGCGCGGGACGACGTCGTCGTGCACGGGGTGACGATCGACCACGGGTTGCAGGACGGGTCGGCGCAGCGCGCGGCCGACGTCCGCGACTGGATGGCCGCGGCCGGCTGCGTGACCGCCCGCGCGATCGGGGTCGACGTCGGAATCGCCGGCGGTCCGGAGGGGGCCGCCCGCGCGGCGCGATACGGCGCCCTCTCCGTCGCGCGGCACGGCGACGTACTGCTCGGCCACACCCTCGACGACCAGGCCGAGACCGTGCTGCTCGGGCTCGGGCGCGGCTCCGGCCCGCGGTCGTTGCGGGGCATGGCGGCGTACGACCCGCCGTGGGGGCGGCCGTTGCTCGGTGTGCGGCGGGCGCAGACGCGCGACTACTGCGCGGCGCTCGGGATCGCCGCGTGGGACGACCCGCACAACGCCGACCCGCGGTTCACGCGGGTCCGGCTGCGCACCGAGGCGCTGCCGCTGCTCGAGGACATCCTGGGCGGGGGAGTCGCCGGCGCGCTGGCGCGCACCGCCGAGCAGCTGCGCGAGACCGACCTCGAGGCGGACGCCGACGCCATCTGCGCGCTGCTGGGTGCCGAGCTCGATCCGCGGCAGCTGGCCCGCTTCAGCGACCCGACCCGCCGCGCCGTGGTCAAGCGGTGGCTCGACGCGCGGCTCGGCGGGTTCACCGCGGCCGCGCACGTCGAGGCCGTCGACGCGCTCATCGCGCGCTATCACGGCCAGGGACCGGTTTACCT
Organism: Cumulibacter manganitolerans; assembly: GCF_009602465.1. Lineage (NCBI taxonomy): Bacteria > Bacillati > Actinomycetota > Actinomycetes > Geodermatophilales > Geodermatophilaceae > Cumulibacter > Cumulibacter manganitolerans. The sequence continues at coordinate 51,145 of NZ_WBKP01000023.1, forward strand.
GCCGGGCGGTAGCCGCGTCGTCCGCGAGCGTGGGAGGATTCGACATGCGCCCGCCGACAGTGCCGGCCGGGCGGCCCCCCGAGCTCCCCAACGCTGAGGATTCCCAGGTGTACGACGCCGAGATCGAGAAGACCGTCATCTCCGAGGACGAGATCCAGGCCAAGACCGTCGAGCTCGCGGAGCTCATCGCCCAGGACTACGAGGGCAAGGAGGTCCTGCTGGTCGGCGTCCTCAAGGGCGCGGTCATGTTCATGAGCGACTTCGCCCGCGCCCTCCCGCTTCCGGTGCAGCTGGAGTTCATGGCGGTGTCGTCGTACGGCTCGTCGACGTCGTCCTCGGGCATCGTGCGCATCCTGAAGGACCTCGACAAGGACATCTCCGGCAAGCACGTGCTCGTCGTGGAGGACATCATCGACTCCGGGCTCACCCTGTCGTGGCTGCTGAAGAACCTCGGCGCTCGCAACCCCGCCTCGATCGAGGTCGTGACGCTGCTGCGCAAGCCCGAGGCGGTCAAGGTGCCGGTCGACGTGAAGTACGTCGGGTTCGACATCCCCAACGAGTTCGTCGTCGGCTACGGCCTCGACTACGCCGAGCGCTACCGCGACCTGCCCTACATCGGCGTCCTCAAGCCCGAGGTCTACAGCTAGCCTCGCCCGCGCGGTTCGCGGTGTCGCCCCCTCACCGTCGTCGAGGTCGCCCCCTTCACGGTCGTCGAACTCGCCCCCTTCACGGTCGTCGAGGTCGCCCCCTTCACGGTCGTCGAGCGAGCGGAGCCGCTAACCTCGATGTTTCACGAGGGGCGGCTGGCCTGTCGGTGTGGCCGGGCTGGCCGGGTGGTGGCGGCGGGCGTGGGTGATCGCCGGCGTTGGCGTTCGCCGGTTCTCCGTGTTCCTGGTTGGCGGGGGTCTGGCTGTTCAAGCGGTCCGGATCGCGTTCCAACCGGTATCGATGAGGTGGTTCCAGGGCCAGTCGCGGGGCAGGCGTAGACGTCTTCGTCTGCCGCTGCGGATGATGCGCCCGGCCACGGCAAAGACTCGGAAACGTAGCCGTTTGGGTTCCCAGCGGCGAGCCGGGTGCTC
>NZ_WBKP01000024.1 GCF_009602465.1 Cumulibacter manganitolerans
CCCCCCCCCCCCCCCCCCCCCCCCCCCCCCCCCCCCCCCCCCCCCCCCCCCCCCCCCCCCCCCCCCCCCCCCCCCCCTTTTGACCCGGCCGCCGCCGCCATGCAGTTCGCGGCGCAGGCGTGCGCGTGGCGGGCGGGGGAGAGCGAGCAGCAGTACCGCGCGCGGCTCGCGCCGGTCGCGACGCCGGGCGCGGCCGCGGCCTGGCAGCACGGCACCGCGCAGCGGGTGCACTGCCTGCAGCTGAACGCGGCGGTGCTGCACGCGGACGCGGCCTCGGCGAGTGTCGCGGTCACGGCCGTGCAGGTCTACCCGGACCCCGCCGACGCCGAGGGCATGCGGGCCTACCGCTGGAGCGGCACCGTCGCGCTGGCCGCGGACGGCGGCGCGTGGACGGTGACGGGCTGATGCCCGCGTCGGTGAAGCTCGCGGTGGCGGCGATCGGCGTGCTGTCGGCGCTGCTGCTGGGCATGATGTTCGCGGTCACCGGCGGCGACAGCGACGCCGCCTCCAGCGCGAAACAGCCCGGCACCAGCGCGTGCGTGGCCGGGTCCGGGCTGCGCGCGGGCACCGTGCCGAACGGGTGGGAGGCCGACATCCTGGCCGCCGCGCAGACCTCCGGCGTGCCCGGCCCGATCCTGGCCGCGCAGCTGGAGGTCGAGTCGGGCTGGAACCCGAACGCCGCCAGCACCAAGGGCGCGCGCGGGCTGGCACAGTTCCTGCCCGGCACCTGGCAGGCGTACGGTCAAGGCTCGCCGACGGACCCGAAGGCCGCGATCGCCGCCCAAGGCAAGTACATGGCCGCACTCCTGCAGGCCGTCAGCAGCGTCGCGACATCCACCGGTGCCGACAAAGTGGTGCTGGCCCTCGCGGCGTACAACGCCGGGCCCGGGCGGATCACCGAGTACCACGGGGTGCCGCCGTTCGCCGAGACCCAGGCGTACGTGGCGAAGATCCCGGCGCTGGCGCAGCAGACGTACGCCGGTGACTGCACCCAGCAGGCCGGCGGCGAGGTGGTCGTGCAGGTGGGGCCGGGGCAGTGGGCGAGCCCGCTGCCCGGCGGGATCCTGACCAGCACGTTCAGCATGCGCTGGGGTGTCATGCACTGGGGCATCGACCTCGCGGTCGCCGGCGGCCAGGTCACCGCCCCGACCGAGCTGCTGATCACGTGGGCCGGTGATCACGGTGACGGGTACGGCACGTCCGTGGTGGGGCGCACCACCGACGGCACCGACCTGCAGATGCGGTTCGGGCACTGCGCCGCCGGCTCCACCACCCTCACCACCGGCAGCACCGCTCCGGCGGGCTCGAAGCTGTGCGACATGGGCTCCACCGGGGACTCCACCGGACCGCACCTGCACTTCGAGATCTACACGCCGGGCAGCCCGCAGAACGCGTACGCCACGTCGTGCGGGTGCGCCATCGACCCGCTGCCGATCCTCACCGGGAAGGGGATGAGCTTCTGATGCGCACTCCATGGGCAGCGGTCGCGGCTGCGCTCGGCAGCGTCCTCGTCCTGGGCGCGTGCACCGCCGGCAGCGACGCGCCACCGCCGGCGCGCTCCTCCTCATCCGCGCAGGCCTCGAGCACGCCGCAGCCGCCGGTGACGAAGCCGGCGCCGATCGATCCGGCGAGCGTGGATACCAGCAACCCGGAGGTGGTGGCCGAGGCGGTCGCGGTCGCGTCGGTCACCTGGGACACCACGCTGCACGACTCGGAGTTCGACGCGGCCCGGTCGGTGACCGCGCTGATGACGCCGCAGCTGGCCGCGGCGTACGCGCCGGCCGGCCCGGACGCGCACCCCTCGACGGATGCGCGGTGGGCGCAGGCCCGCGACCTGCACGCCTACGCCGTGCCCGACGTGCGCACCGCGCAGGACAACCACGCCGCACCACCGGACACCGCCACGACGGTCTACCGCGTGTACGACGCCACCTGGACGTGGCACGGCGACGGCGGCCAGACGATCCACGACCCGCGCACCCGGTACCTGTACGTGACCGTGAGCCAGCAGCCCGACGGCCGCTGGCTCGTCTCGACGCTCGACGTCTCCGACGTCGGCGGATAGGAGAACCCACCGTGAGCTCGACCGAGCAGCAGAGCACATACCGGACGCGCCGCCAGCGCGCCGCGGCGATCGGCGGCGCCGCCCTGCTGGTCCTCGGCGCGGTGCTCGCGTGGTCGGTCGGTGGGGGACTGGCCGCCCTGATCGACGGCGACGGGTTCCGGCCCGCCTACCCGCGGCTGCACCCCGAGGCGTTCCGCGGCGTGCTGCGCGGCGACGACGGCGCGCAGCTGGTCAGCATCGCCGGCGGCGGCCCCCGCGGCTGGTGGATCGCCGCGGCCGCCGCGATCCTGCTGGTGTGGATCATTCTGGTGGTCCGCCCGCTCGTGCGGCGCGGCCGCGCCGACCCCCGCCGCAAGGTGCTGCTCAGCGCGCAGACCGCCGCCAAGGAGCTGTCCCTGGCGCAGGTCCGCAAGAACGGCCGCTACACCCGCCCCCACCTCACCAGCCGCCGCGGCGCGGGCGCGGAGTTCGGGTACTACCTCGGCCGGCTCGCCGGCTCAAAGCAGGACCTATGGGTCGACTTCGAGAAACGGGTCCGCATCATCGCCCGGCCCGGCTGGGGCAAGACCTCCCGGCTGCTGGTGCCGATCGCCCGCGGCGTCCCCGGCGCCGCACTCATCGGCTCGGTCAAGGCCGACCTGTTCGAGCAGACCGTCACCGCCCGCCAGCAGCGCGGCACGGTCCGCGTCGTCGACTTCAGCGCGCCCGCCGACCGGATCGCCGAAGGGTTCCCGGAGGTCACCTGGAACCCGATCAACGGATGCGAAGACCTCTCGGTCGCGACCCGCCGCGCCGCGGCCCTGGTCGCCGGCAGCGAGGACGGCAACCGCGAAGACCACGACGACGCGTTCTGGCGCCAATCCGCCCGCCAGGTCATCGAGGCCTGGCTGCACGCCGCCGCCCTCGCCGGCCTCGGCATCAGCGACGTGCTGCGCTGGCAGGAGAACATCCGCTCCCCCGAACCGTTCGACATCCTGCGCCAGCACCCCGCCGCCGAGCAGCGGGCCCTGCTGGCGCTGACCAAGCACCTCGACGACCGCGCCGAGCGCACCACCAGCTCCGTGGAGCGGTTCATCGTCCTCGCCCTCGGCCCGTTCGCCTCCGCGATCGGGCAACGGTTCGTCGGCGCACCCCAAGACAGTCTCGATATTCGCCGCGCGATCGCCGAGCACGAGACCATCTACCTGCTCGCCAGCGAGGACACCGCCGGCGCCGCCGCGCCCGTGCTCACCCTGTTCGCCGAGGAATGGTTCTACCAAGCCCGCGCCCTCGCCGCCTCGAAACCGGGCGGGCGCCTCGCCCCGCCCGCGGTCGCGGTCCTCGACGAGCTGCGCTGGCTCGTCCCACTCCCCAGCCTGCCCGCGATCGCCTCCCGCGACCGGGCCGCCGGCATCGGCCTCATCTACGCCCTGCAGACCATGCGCCAAGAGGTCGAGCTGTACGGGCCGAGCTCGGAATCCCTCGAGTCCGGTGCCGTGCAGGTGTCGATCTTCGGCGGCTACGACAAGTCCGCCGCGCAGACCATCACGTCGCAGGCCGGGCCCGCGCTCGTGCCGACCGTCAGCGTCGGCGGGTCGATGCTGCAGGGCCCGCACTTCACCGACAGCGAGCAGCACCAAGACGCCCTCAACGCCGCCGACCAGCAGCAGCTCCGCGACGGCGACTCCGTACTGCGCGTTTCCGGGCTACCCCTGGCGTACATGCACACCCCCAGCTTCCGCGAGAACCGCCGCCTCGCCCGCGCCATCCGCCAGGAAGAACAACAGGTGCAGCAGGCCACGGCGGCCGCGCGCGTGCACGCCGCCGACCAGCGGCAGCGGGAGTACCAGCAGCACACCGCCGCCTACCAGGCCCGCACTACCCGGCCCGAGGCGGACGATACGAGCGCGCGGGGGAGTGAGCAGTCATGGTTCTAGAGCACATCCAGCAGCGCCTGAAGTCAGAAGACCGGTACGACTGCCCGTGGTCGTGGGACTCGCTCACCCCTGAGCTGACCGCTGCGCAGTCGCGTGCACTCGTGGCGTGGGTGCTGGACTACAACGAGAACTTCGTCGTCCGCTCCAGCCACCTCATCCCGCAGTGCTGGCCCATCCACCGCGGCCTCGCCCGCGAGATCGCCGCCACCTACAGCCACTGGATGGCCGTCTTCCACCATCCCACAGCCACCCCGAGTGACGCGACGTACTTCTACGACCGCGTGCTGCCGCCGTTCCAGGACCGCATCAGCCGGTGGCTCGGCCCCCACGCCGAGAAGTGCCAGGCTGGCACGCACGACGCCGGTTGGGACAAAGACGTCGCTGAGCGCGTCAACAGGGTCCATGACTCGGCCGGCGACACCCTCCGTGCTCTCGACGGTGGGATCGCGCAGTCGCTTGCAACCACCCGCTCAGCGCCCGCGGAAGGCAGTGACGACACGGCCGACGATGCAGCAGTCGGCTCGAGCCACGGGCGCCTCGGATCGCCTGACGACCCGTGAAGGACACCGAATCAGGTGGCCTCACCGACGAGCTGAGTTCGGCACATGCGTCTCCCGCGCCTGCGCAATGGCTATTGTCCGAATGGTCCGGGCTCTGCCGGGCCCGATACCGACACATGGTTCCTCAGGATCCATAGCAGGCGTCGCGCCCGAATGCCGAGGGCTACTGAAGCATGACTCGAGAACAGGAGTTTGATCACTAATGGCCCGGCTGATGATCCATAGGATTCCCGACTGGACCTCGGGTGCGGTGGGGATCAAGGTAGTCATCGACGGACAACTACAGGCGCAGAACTTGACGCTTCGCCGGCCGGATCTTGATTTGGAGTTGCCTCCCGGGCCGCACACATTCGTGTTTCGCCAATGGTTTGGAGGAAGCCGCCAACTCCATGTGAACCTGACCAACAGGACCGGGATTCTGGTCTGGGCGAACCCCGATAACGGGCCTCGGCTGTTTCTCAAGAAGAATCGCGAGGAGTGGGTATACGCCCGGAGGGCGACTGCAGCCGAGATCCGCGACGCACGTGTCGGGGTCGGGAAGGTAGGGAGGCCGCTGCGCAGCACGATTGTGGCCTTGGTGCTTTGGGTGCTGGCGCTCGGTGCCTGGAATTCCCCGATCCCGGATGGAGGCAAGCTCGTTAGCCTCGTCTGCGCGGTCGGTATGACCGCCCTGGGTGCGTGGCGATGGTTACTGCAGCTTCGTCGACGTCGATATGGCTAGTCGCCGCGCAACAGACCGCAGCGAAGAGATTTGAAAACTGTCGGAGCTTCCGCATACCGTTTGTCCGAGCACTCAACAGGGAAGACGGTGATGAAGTTTCATGTTGGGCCCACGGAGGGCGGCGCCTACGCATGGTGGCTTCACGGCGGCAACAACGAGCAGGTTGCCTGGGCCGGTGAGACATTTGCGAGCCAGTCAAACGCCGAGCGCGCGGCGGCCTCCTTCAAGGCGGGCGCGGCGAACGCTCGGTACGAGATCTACCAGGACGGTGGGTCTCAGTGGCGATGGAGGGCTTGGCGTTCGAGCGACAAGGTGGCAGCCTCAGGGGAAGCGTTCGCCAGTCGCAACAACGCCGAGCGCGCCGCAGAGAACGTTCGCCAGGACGCAGAGAGCGCTTCGGGTGTTTGACAGCTCGTGGCCCCTACATAGTTCGGGGCTTGGTGGCTCCTCATGTGGGTGAACCGCCCCGGCGTTTCACGAGCGGGAGGCGATCGACGACACCGGCAATGAGTTCGCGTTCGCGTTCACTCACCGGAATCGTTGACCACTGGCCCGTTCAGGGCGTCGAGTAGATCATCAAACGACCTTCCCTGCGCAGTCGAGCCGCGGTAAAGCATCCCGAGAACGCCGGCCCCGGACTGTTTGGGATAGTCGGCAATCTGCCGCGCCATTGCCCTCGCGGCATTCAGCACCGCGTCGTCTTCGACCACGCGCTGAGCGATGCCGAGCCGTTCCAGGTCCGGTCCGGTTACCCGCTCGCACGTCAGAGCGAGCCGACTGCCGAGAGCGACGGAGTGCCTGTACAGCAGCCACGCCAGGTTCACGGGCGGCATCATTCCGATCCGTGCCTCCATCACCTCGAGGAAGGCGCTCCGTCCCGCGATGACGATGTCGCCAGCGAAAGTTAGCGCCGCCCCGGCGTTGATCGCGGCTCCCTCCAGTGCGATCACGAGGGGAGTGTGCATGGCGGCGATCGACCGGTGAAAGGACTGCCACGCCGGCGCGATCTCCGCCACGCCCGGGTCCTTGAGATCGAGACCGGAGCAAAGGCTTCCGCCCGCTCCGTGGATCAGGATCGCGCCGACTTCGTCAGCGCGGTTCGCGGAGCCGACTTCAGCGTGCAGCTCGGTAACCAGGCCCGCCGTCAAGGCATTCCGCCGTTCCGGGCGATTCAAAGTGATCTCGGCAACCGGGCCGTTGCGGACGGCGAGCACCTGCGGCTTGGTCATCTGGGCATTCCCATCCGTCGCTCGGCGATAATCCTGCGCTGGATCTGATTGGTTCCGCGGGCTATGCGTCGTCCAGGCGACTCGAGCATCACTCGTTGCAGGGTCGTCAGCTGGTAGCCGTCACCCGTCGGCCGCACGATGCCGTCGACACCCAGTAGACGAGCGGCGTCCAGGCCGAACCGCACGTGGTATTCCGACCAGTTCAGCTTGTCAACACTGAGCAGATCGTCGGCCGGCTCGCCGCTCCGAATCTGGTCGACCACTCGGCGGCCGTTGTACTTCATCTTGGCGATCTCGAGCCACAGCTCGACGAGGTCAGGTGAACCCTCCTCGAGCCGGCCCAGTTCATCCAGGCGCTCGACGAGCATGTCGAACTCACGCAGATATCCGAGGTGCTGCGACGTGATCTCGCCGGCCCGCTCAGCGCCCAACGTCGTCATTGCCACGTGCCAGCCTCCGTTCAGCTCACCGACGACGTCGTCCAGCGGTACCACCGTGTTTTCGAACCGCACCTCGTTGAATCCGTAGTCGCCAGGCATCATCCGCAGCGGAGTCACCTGGACTCCGTTGGCGTCCATGTCTGCAATGCAGTAGGTGATACCGCGGTGCGGCGCCGCATCGACGTCGGTCCGGCAAAGGAGGAAGATCTTGTTAGCGCGGTGCGCTCCTGATTGCCACACCTTCGTTCCGTTGACGACTAGGCCAGCCCCTTCCTGAACCCCGCGAGTCTCCAGGCTGGCAAGATCGGAGCCATGCTCGGGCTCGGAGAAGCCCTGGCAATAGACGTCCTCACCGGAGAGGATGCGCGGGAGCAGGCGCGCTTTCTGATCGGCGCTTCCGTGCGATAGCAGGGCGGGCGCGAGCAGCGTCTCGCCCATTCCCATGGTCGGGCGGGGGATGCCGGCTGCTGCGAACTCCTCATTCACGGCAATGCACTCCAGCTCGTCAAGCGCTCGGCCGCCATACTCCTTCGGCCACGACAGGCAGAGCCACCCGCCGTCGCGCACCCGATCGATCCAGTCTCGATCTTGCGCGCTGTGCCGGTACGACATCGGCTCGTGCGCGGTGAGCGCCGCAGGGGCGTGTGACCGGTTCTGTGTGATCCACTCCCGAACCTCGCTGCGAATTGCCGCCGCCGCGTCATCCGCGGCGCTCCACTGGTGCTTCAGTGTGGTGCTCCGGTTCTGTATCTCTGTGGCAAGCTGCGCCCGTCGCCGGCGGTCGTCGCCACCGAGGACCCGGTTTGCGACCGCCCGCTTGTAGTGCCGATGCAGACCCAGCTCCCATGTGAAGCCAATGCCGCCGTGCAGCTGGATCACCTCCAGCGCCACGCGGGCGTGAAGACGGTCCGCGACGATCTTGGCCGCCGTGGCCGTCTCCTCCATGGCCGTCAGATCGGCGCCTTGGAGTGAGTCGACGGCGGCGAACGCGAGCGACCGCGCGGGTTCAATCTCCCGGAACAGATCGGCGGCAGTGAACTTCAGCGCCTGCATTCCGGCCAGCACCTGCCCGAACTGCTCACGGACCTTGAGGTAGTCGACGGCAGTCCTCAGCAGGTGGTCGCACGACCCGAGGGCCTCCATCGTGGCGAGCGCCAGCGCGACCGCTCTCGACCGCGTGACGGTATCGCCGGCCTCGTCACCACCGATGACAGCCTCCGCCTTCAGTTCGACCTCCGGTGCAATACCGAGCTGAGTCGTCGTGTCGAGCGACGGAACGGTGGCGACCTGGAGCTCGTCGGCGCTCAGTGCATCGCTCAGCCAGATCTCCAGCCCTGCGGCCGTCTCCACCGGGATCAGCAAGCGCACGTGCCCGGCGACGGGATGCCCGATTATGACGTCGGAGTCGGTCCGGCCATCGAACCTGCGCGATGGCAGGACCGATCTGCTCAGCATCGCCCTGCCTGGTGTCTCGGAGACCCAGACGCGGTCGGTGTAAAGCCAGGTCGGCACCACAGCCTGCTGCGCAGCGATGATTTCTCCGAGCAGTTGGGTGACCGCTACGGACCGAGCAGCTGTCAGCGCAGCGATACCGGCTTGCGCGGCAGGCATCCCGCCGATCACTGGGCATCGTCCGAGCTCGCTCATCGCTGCGGCAACGTCCCCCCAGTCGCCGCCCAGGCCACCCATCTCTTCCGGGACCGCTATTGACAACAGTGACAGCTCCGTCGTTACGGACTGCCAAGCGTCGTGCTCGACGAGCTGGTCATCGGAGGTGTACGGGCGATCGACGCGTTCGAGGACGGCACGTACCGATCGAGCGAAATCCTGTTGGTCACGAGAAAAGCAGAGGGGCACTGCTTAGCCCTCCTTCGAGGTAGTTGAGGTAGTGAGCTGCTCACTGGGCGTTTCGTCGATTTCCAGTTGCGGACGTGAGGTGGCGCGGTGCCGCAGCACCGCGCGGGCGACCAGGCCGAGGACGACGAGGCTGACGAGCACGACGAGCACCGGCCGGCCCAGGAAGTAGGTGAGATCGCCGTGGGCGAGCCCGAGTGACTGCCGCAGCGACGACTCGAGCGTCGGGCCGAGCACCACCGCGAGGACGAGCGGCGCCGGGTTGATATCGGCCCGCCGAAACCACAGGCCGAGGAGCCCGGAGACGAACATGATGCCGACATCGAACATGCTGTTGTTCTCCGAGTACACGCCGACGATGCAGACGCCGATGACGATCGACATCAGAATTCCCGGGGGCACCGATAGCACCCTGGTGAACAACCCCACGAGCGGCAGGTTCAGCAGGAGAAGCAGCACGTTGGCGACGTACATCGCTGCGATGACCGTCCAGAACACTCCTGGCTGGTCCTGGATGAACGTCGGTCCCGGCACGATGTTGTTGAGTAGGAGCGCCGACAGCATCATCGCCATGACCGGCGCGAAGGGGATGCCGAGCACCAGCAGCGGAATGAACGCAGCGCCGGCGGCTGCGTTGTTCGCCGACTCAGGACCGGCCACCCCTTCGATCGCGCCCTTGCCGAATTCGTTGCGATGCTTCGAGAAGCGGCGCTCGATGACGTACGAGGCGAACGTGGAGATGACGGCAGCCGGGCCGGGGACGAGCCCGAGACCGAATCCGATTCCGGTTCCTCGTGCAATCGCGGGAACGGAGCGACGAGCCTCGGCACGAGTCGGAAGAAGCTCGCGTAGCTTCGGGGCCTTCACCCGACTGGTCGACCACTTGTCGAGCATCTGGTCGAGCACCTCCGCAATGCCGAACATCCCCATTGCCACTGCGACGAAGCTGATTCCTCCGGAGAGCTCGGTGGAGCCGAAGGTGAACCGCGGCACCGAGCCGAGCGGGTCTACTCCGACGAGTGAGATGGCTACGCCGAGCACGACCATCAGCACCGACTTGACCATGTGACCCGGGGTCAGCACGCTGAGCATCACCAATCCGGCGACCGTCAGCGCGAGGTACTCCGGTGGGCCGAGCTGAACCGCGACCCTGCCGAGCGCGGGCGCGACGAACATCAGCCCGACGACGGCCACTGTTCCAGCGACGAACGAGCCGATCGCGGCGATAGACAAGGCGGCCCCGCCCCGCCCACGTTTCGTCATCTGATAGCCGTCGACGGTGGTCATTACCGAGGCGGACTCCCCGGGCAGGTTCAGCAGAATCGACGTCGTCGATCCTCCGTACGCGGCGCCGTAGTAGATGCCGGCGAACAAGATCAGCGAGCCGGTAGCACCCAACTGAGGTGTGAGCCCCAACAGCATCGCCATGGCGCCGAGCGGTCCGATCCCGGGCAGCACCCCGACGAGGCTCCCGAGCACGACTCCGCCGAGTCCGAGCAGGAGATACTGCCATGTGAAGAACTGCTCGAAGCCGTTTACCAAATCGGTCAGCATGGCTATCCCGCCGTCATTGAGCCGAAGGGCAACGGAATGGAGAGCCACATGGCGAAGACCAGGTAGCCCGCGACATAGAAGCCGATGCCCACCAAGAGCGACGCCCACCAACTGGTGCGCATTATGTAGGCCAGCACGCCGACTACGACCGCGGCCGTGACGAGAAGCCCGACGACGCTCGTAGCCAGCAGCACGAACGCAAAGCAGCCGATGCACGCGGCTATCGCGAGCGACGGCGAGAGCCGCGCGGTAAGCGTGGCGCTGTCCTCCGCCGCCTCGGTCAGCAGCTGGTCATGCGCCCCGGCGAGATCGGGAACAACGACCTCGCTCCCTACCGCGCCGGTGTCGACGTGCGCCGACCTCCGGGCGCGGAGGCCGGACAGCAGAAGGGACGCGGCGAAGAACACCAGACCGATGCCGATCAGCAGGGGCACGAAGCCACTGCCGGGAGCGGCGAGCGAGCCGACGCCATAATCGAGCGCGCCGACGATCATGCCGACGCCCAGCACCGTGAGCGCGAGCGTGAGCGAGGCCTCCGCGCGTCGAGTGCTGCCGTGAACGTCGGGGGCGACGGTGCTCATAGGAGTCCGGCCTTCTTGAGCTTCGCGACCGCCTTCAGTTGCTCTTGGGCGACCTTCTTCTGCTCCGGTCCCGAGCGGAACACCAGGTCAAGACCGGTCGACGTCGCCGTCTGCTTCAGCTCCGGGGAAGCCAGTGCCTTCTTGACCTGCTTCGCCAGGGTCTCGACGATCGCGTCGGGTACGCCGGCGGGTGCGTAGACGCCGTAGCGGGACTCCCACTCGACGTCGATTCCGGACTCGCTCGCGGTCGGCACATCTGGGAGGAAGGGCGAACGGTCGGACCCCACGGTCGCTAGAACTCGCATCGTGCCGGCCTTTACCTGGGGGAGCGCTGCCGCGTTCTGGGTCAGCGTGGCGTCGAGGTTGCCGCCCAGAATTGCCGTCGTCGTGGCCGCGTCACCGTCGTATGCCACGTGCGAGAACTTGACGCCCGCTTTCTCCTCGAGCATGGTGATCGGGATCTCATAGGCCGGTGGGCCGCCTCCCATGGTGATCTGCCCCGGCTTCGTCTTGGCGTCGGCCAGGAGCTCTTCGATCGTCTGATACGGCGACGATGCGGGAACGGCGACCAGCGGGCCACCGGAGGTCACGCCCGCTATGTAAGTGATGTCGGTGACCGGGTCGTAGGAGACCTTCGACATGGCAGGAGTGAGCGAGACCGGTCCGGCAGGTGAGATGGAGATTGTGTATCCGTCACTCTTGGCGTTGACCATCTCGGTCATTCCGACCAGGCCTGCACCGCCACCCTTGTTGACGACCTGCAGCTGCTGCCCGAGGTCACCCTGCTTGTTGACCTGATCGACGATCGCGCGAGCGATGATGTCCGACCCGCCACCTGCCGGGTACGGCACGATGACGTCGATGGTCTTCTGCGGGTAGGAGTCGGTACTGCTTTCCGAGCTACTGGGAGCGCCGCAGGCGCTCATTAGGCCCGTGGTGGTGACGATGACGGCGGCACTTGCCCGCCGGATGGTTGTCGAGTTCATGATTCTTCCTTCTTGGTGACGAGGGGTGCGGCGGCTTCGCGCCACAACTCCGATGGATCCAGGTCGAGGAGCGCTGTATCGGCGCCCAGTGGCCGAGGCGGATGCGGATGCGGAGCTACGCCGTCCCACATGAACGGGCTGCCGACGAGGTGGGTCACGGGTCCGTCCCCCGGTGCCTTCAGGAACACCGATCCTGGGCTGCTGGTCCGGGCCCGAAAAGCGTCCGGGTAGTCACGGATCGAGCCGACCACCACACCGACCGACGAGAGTCTGTTGACGACCTCTTCGCGGTCGAGCTCGGCGAGCGCGGCCGCTAGTGCGGCATGCAGGGCCGGCCGATGTCGCGCCCGGTCGGTCGATGTGGCAAACCGCGGATCCGCCGCGATGTCCGGCCTATCGATCGCGTCGCAGAGTGCCTGCCACGGACGCGGCATGTACGCGGAGATCACCACGTAGCCATCACGGACCCGGACGACGTCAGCGGCCGGTGCAGCGCTCGGCTGACCGTTGCCCTTTCGAACGGGCTCATCGCCCGTGAGGAGCCAGTCCATCCAGCCCGCAGCCTGCAGATGTAAGGCTACGTCCCATAGGGAAATGCGGATGTGGGTTCCGCGACCGGTACGGCTGCGCTGCAACAAGGCCGCGGTGACGGCCTGTGCCGCGGCCATCGCCGACGCCGCGTCGACGACCGTGAATCCCACGCGCTGCGGCTCATCACCGGCGGAACCGGTCACCCACATGATTCCGGATTCAGCCTGCGCGGCGATGTCGAGGCCTGGGCGACGGCTCAGATGACCCTCTTCCCCGAACCCACTGAGGGTAAGGATGACCGCCGACGGGTTGCGTCGGTGGATCTCGCGCGGGGACAGCCCGTACCGCTCGAGTGCTCCCGGTTTGAGATTGCTCAGCACCACGTCGGCATCCGAGACCAACGCGAGTGCCCTGGGACGATCAGCCTCGGCCGCGAGGTCGAGCTCCACCATCCGTTTGCCGCGGTTGTAGGCGTTGAACATCGCCGGACCGAGGCCGGCGAGGTTGCGGCAGGCCTCACCGCCTGGCGGCTCGACCTTGACGACGGTTGCGCCCTGATCGAGCAGGACCTGCGCAGCGCCCGGCACTGCGATGTACTGACCGAACTCGACGATCCGGAAACCCGCCAGCGGTAGCGATCCAGACGAGTCGGCGTTCCTTGCGTCGTGCTCGGTAAGGCGGGGTTGAACAGTCGACATGCAGTGTGCTCCTGTGCGCGCTCCGTGGCGGGTGGACTTGGTGGGCGAGTATGTCCAGCGTCACGAATATGCGTCAATCACAGGTCAAGCCATCAGCTATTTGCTCCCCTTATAGTGCCTGCGTGGAGGCGCGGACGAGCGGCGTAGCTCCTGGCGGCGACCTCCACCGACTGAGCCAGAACGGTGGCGATGAGAGGCCGGCGGTCGTCGGCGCGGGCTACCGTCACGAACCGTCGTACGAACGGCTCGTCGAACAACGCAACCTTGAGGCCGAGGGCCATGAGCTCCTCGCGATGCATGTACTCGCACAGAAACCCGCCGACACCCCCCAGAGCGAGGTCGGCGAAGGCATACCGATCGGACACCCGGGCGCGGATGAACCTGCTCACGAGGGCCGTCCTGGAGCGCAGCACGGCGTAGACGTCACTGGATTCGAAATAGGGCACGACGATGAGCCCGAACTGCTCGAGGTGAGCGAGGGTCGCGGTTTCCGCGTCGACCTCGGCATACGCGGGAAAGGCGTAGGCGATGTCGGCCACCCCGAGCGGTACCTGGACGGTCCCCTCCAGCGGGCGCGTCATGTACTCCGTCATGCCGAAATCGGACTCCGCCGCTGCGACGGAGTAGGCGACGTCGGCGACAATCGGACGCCGGGGGGCGCGCACTGACATCCGCAGCGCCGGATGTCGAGTCATCAGCCCGGCCAGCAGCTCTGCGCCGAGGCCCTCGGCCAGGGTCGGTGTCGTCTGCACGAAAAGCGAGCCCGATTCCGCGACCGACGACCTTCGAGCGTCGTCGAGCACTCCGTCCATTGCGCGCAGCGCCTCCGCCGCGGTGTCGGCCATCTCGCGCCCGCGCGCATTCAGTCGCGCCCCCTGTCGAACGCGTTCGACGAGCCGGGCGCCGGCGAGCCGCTCGACCTGCCGGATCGTGGCGGCGAACGTCGAGGGTGTCACGTACATTGCCGATGCGGCAGCCGCAAACCCTTCGTGCTCCAGCAACGCGACCAGCGCAGCCAGGTGCCTGCGCTCAATCCCTGCGGCCCTCACGGGGACGTCGCCTCGAACTCACGTTGAGCGATCGCGATGAATTCACGCGCCGTGGGAGAGCGGCCGTCGCGCTCCGTGGCCACCACGACTGTGAGCACCGGCGGGTCCAGAGGCCTAACCACCCGGGCACCCGAGGCGCGGTAGCCGTCGCCGACTCGCCGTGGCACGAAAAGCACGCCCCTGCCCCGCAGAGCGAGACGAATAAGCAGGCCGTGATATCCCGCCCGCAAGATGGTGGCCTCCGCGACGGCCTCCGGGCCAATACGACGCGCTATCGCTCGGCTGATGACGCCGAAGCCGGTCATGCTGAGCAGACCGAGGGCCGCAAGGTCATCGACCGTCGGCCTCAGCGGCAGGGTCGCTCTCGGCGGGACGATCGCGACCAACTCGATATCGCCCAAGAGGGTTACCTCGACACCGTCGAGGTTGTCGTCCTCGGTCGTGACCGCCACATCCGCGAGTCCTCCGCGAATGACGTCGAAGGCGTCGGCACCGATCCCGAGCGGCTCCATCTCGATCCCTATCTCAGGATGGCTGCGGTGCATCGCGCTCACCAACCGGGCCACGGGCTCACGCATCAAGGTTGGCCGGCACACGGTGCGCAAGGTGCCGAGCCGCGCTTCACCGACCCGATACGCCGACTGCTCAAGCGCCCGCACCGCTTGCCGGGCACGTCGCGCCGCCGGAAGCAGCTCCTCCCCCGACGCTGTCAACAGGACCCCACCGGCTGTGCGGCTGAACAGCCGTAGTCCCAGCTTCGCCTCGAGCTTGCTGATCGCCAGGGTCAGGGCCGGTTGTGAAATACCCAGCGCGTGGGCCGCTGATGTGAAGGACTGGTGGGCTTCGAGCTCGACAAAGTAATCGATCTCCGCACGAGTCAGCGACGTCGACGAGACCGGAGAGACGGGCACACGGAAACCCTAGTCGTAGGACGCTTGCGGCACATACCCTCTGATGTTCGTGGCGGCGCCCCCGCCGCTCGCCGCGCGAGCCAGGCCCGCGGCCCTCCATGTGTCGGACCCCCTTCGTGGACGTCACACCGCAATTGCAGTAGATCGGGTTTACGCCGGTGTAACGACCGGAGGCGCAGAAAAGGCCCTTTCAAAGCGGTACGAATGCTGCTTGCTAAGCAAAGAGTGTCGGCGGCCACGACGAAATTGCCCGGGCGCGGGCCCTGGATCACCGAGCCGGGAGGTGGCTGCAGTACGACTACGGCGACGGCCCGGTCGTCGACGACGTCAAGACGGTGCTGTTAGTTGGGGGAGTGGTTAGCCGCGTTCGTAGTCGTGATCCCGCTCGGTCTCGTACCGCGGACCGTCTGGGTCGTTCATGTGGGCCGGCGCCGTCGAGGTTGTGCCGTAGCCGTCGGCCCGCCGCTCGCTCTCCATGCGCAGGTCGCGGTGCTGCTGCTGCAACATCTCGATCTGGCGGGTCAGGACCGCGATGCTCCGGGCAGCGCTTTCGCGTTCGGCTCGGTCCTCGGTGACGGCTCGCTCGCGCCGCGCTGGGGCGTCGTGCAGTCCGGCGGATGCGTGCGCGCGCACTTGTGGCCAGTGCTGTGCGTCGGGTAGTCCTGCCGCGGCGTGGCCAGCGTCTGCGGTCATTGCCTGGGCGCGCTGCTGCGCCTTGTCCCGCTCGGCTCGTGCCGCGGTGACGGCGTGCGCCCATTGTTCGCGTTCCCGCCGCCGCGGCGTGTGTGCCTCGAGCTGCTCGAGGCGAGTGGAGAGCTCTGCCGCTTCGTCTGCGGCCTGCCGAGCGGCCGCGGCCCGTTCCTCGGCCTGGTCTAGGCGTTCCAGGGTCGCCGTCCACGTCGCGACG
Organism: Cumulibacter manganitolerans; assembly: GCF_009602465.1. Classification (NCBI taxonomy): domain Bacteria; kingdom Bacillati; phylum Actinomycetota; class Actinomycetes; order Geodermatophilales; family Geodermatophilaceae; genus Cumulibacter; species Cumulibacter manganitolerans. The sequence continues at coordinate 16,003 of NZ_WBKP01000024.1, forward strand.
TCCCGGTCGACCTCCTGCGCGCGCGGCCCCTCATTACCCGCGCCGGCAGCCTGCTCCGCGGAGCGCGCCGCCTGGAACCGGCGTTCGGCACGCGCCGCGAGCCGCTCAGTGTCGACCAGCCGTGTCTGCAGGTCCTCGACGGAGAGGTCCCCGTACGGCCGTCCGGCCTCGGGCTGTTCGGGCTGGGGCTGAGGTAGCGCGGTGCGGGCGCGGTTCCACTGCTCCCTGTTCAGGGGGTTGGCTGGTTCGGGGCCGAGCGGTTCGCGTGAGGTGATGTCGTGTGCTTCGCGGTAGGCCGCGATCATGCCAGCGCGGTGCTGCCAGTCCGCTCGAGCGTCAGGCTCCTGCGGGAGGTCGCCGAGCGCGCTGGACCACGCGGGCCTCCCCACGGCTGCTCGGGCGCCGAGCTCCGCGGCGCGGTCACGTGCTGCTGCGAGGAGGGCATCGCTGTAGGCGTCGACGCCGCCGGCCGGCAGCCAGTCGCCTGCCTCTGCTGATGGTTGTGGCTGCTCCGCCAGTCGGGCGGCAAGTACGCGGGCGGGGGAGTCCGCGCCGGCCATGGGGCGGGACTGGTAGGCGCGGCGCAGGTCCTCGGCAGCCTGCTCCCCGCGCCAGTGCAGGACCTCGCGCAGGTAGGGCCAGGCGTCGTCGCCGCGCACGTCGGCGGCAACATGCGCCGGCAGCGCCGCGTCGAGGAGGGCGCCGTCGGTGCCGGCGTGCTCGCGCACGTACCGCCATCGCTGCAGCTGGGTGGTGATGCTGGCGGCCCGCTCGTCCTCTTCGCGGATGGACTCGGTCGCCGACACGGCAGCATCCGAGTGCTCCAGCACCGCGCGCAGCACAGCCCGTGCCGGCTGGTTCGGGTCCGCGGGGCGTTCGGCCTCGGCATCGAGCAGGTGCTCGGTGACGGTGTAGAGCTGGTTGCGGCGCCGCCCGCGCGTGGCCGCGACGTACAGCACCTCGCGGGTGAGGGTGTCATCGACCAGGGCGTGCACGTGGTCGACCGTGAGGCCTTGGGCGCGGTGCGCGGTCATCGCGTACCCGAGCTCGACGTTCGCCTGCACGTACCCGCCGGGCAGCACGCACACTCCGTGCCGGCCGGTGACCGCCAGCCCGCCGTCCGACCCGAGCTCAGTGATGGTCCAGAGGTCGCCGTTCTTCACGAAGTCCCCGCCGACCCGCAGGGTGCGGTCGTTGCGGCGGGTGACGATGATGTCGCCGACGCTGGCACGGCTGCCGTTACGCAGCACCACGCCCGGCCCGGTGACGTGGCCGGCGGCGATCCGGTCCGCGCGCACCCTCTCGGACAGTGCCTGCACGGTCTGGTTGTCGGTGGCGATCATGACCGACTCCACGTCCCCGGCTTGGTCGCGCTGCCAGGCGGTGTAGATGTCCTCGAGCATCGCCTCGCGGCTGCCGGAGCGGACCCGGTCGTGCTCGACGTACGCCTCGATGGCTTCGGCGTCCCCGGCGCGCAGTGCGAGGCTGGCCTCGGCCTCCCACTCGCGCAGCACCCGCTTCCCGGTCACGGGGTCGACGTCGGCGAACCGCCACACCGTGGACAGCTGGGCCGCGCCGACCTCGTTCTGGATCAACCGGAGGCCGCCGCCGGAGGCGATCGCGGCCAGCTGCCGCGGGTCACCGACCAGCACCACGTGCGCGCCGTCGCGCGTCGCGGCCTGCACCACGCGGTCCAGGTTCAGGGTGCCGGCCATGCCGGCCTCGTCCACGATCACGAGCTCACCGGGCTGGAACTGCGCGGCCGGCTGCCCGGCGCGCCGCAGCGTGGCCCAGTAGTCGATGGTGGCGGCCTGGTCCATCCCGGTCTCGGTGCGCAGCACCGACGCCGCGGCCGCGGTCGGGGCGAGGCCGCGCACAGGCCGGCCACCGGCCCGCTGCCACACGTCCACCAGCGCTCTCATGGTCGTGGTCTTCCCGGTCCCCGCCGGGCCGACGAGCAGCTGCACGCGCCGCTCGCCCTCGGCGAGCTGTCGCACCACCGCCAGCTGGTCACTCGCGAGGTCGTGATCACCCAGCACCAGGTCTACCGACGCGGTCGGGAGCCGGGCGGGGGTGTGTTCGCGGGCGGCGTCCAGCAGCCGCGCCTCGGCCGCCAGCAGGGTGCGGGTGGAGGCGCGTCGCGAGGCGGGGGCCTCCCAGATCGGCGCACCGTCCGCGCGCCGCAGCTCCCCCGGCGTGCGGACGCGCTCGGGCACGGAGACCTCCACGACGTCCTCCAGGCGCCCCGCGGCGGCCGTGATCGCCGCGATCAGCTCATCGCGGGCCTGTGGCGAGGGGAGCCGGATGGTCGCGGTGTGCCGCTGCGCGGCGGCGGCGATGTGCCGCTCGGTCCAGTCCGAGCGGCGCTCCTGCAGCTCGGCGACCACCTCGCCGGCGATCCGCGCAATCTCCACCTCACCCAGACGGTCGACGGTCGCCCCTAGCGTGCGGGGGGCCAGGTCCGCCGCGAGCTGCGCACGTTCGGCGGGGGTGAGGATGCTCGCGGCGACCCGTTCCCACTCCGCGCGTTCGCTCGCCTCGGTGCTGCCCTTGTCCTTCTCGGGCCGCTGCGCCAGGCAGGCGGCCTGCGCCAGCTCGTACTGCACCGCCTTCGGTGGCTCGTGCCCATGTGCGTTGCGGTAGTCGCGTACCCGGGCGGCGTAGTCGGCCTCGATCTGCTGGCGTCGCTGGCTGAACGCGACAATCAGCGCCTCGGGCACCTGCGCGAGCTCGCGGATCGGCGCGACCGCGTCCGCCGGCTGGTCCGACCGGACCCGAAACGACCACCCGAGGCGGCTGTGCAGCTCGTCCTCCAGGACCCGGTTGTACCGCTCGGAGAACGCCACGTTCGCCTTGTACAGGCCCCGGGAGTCCAGGGTCAGCCACCGCTGCGACCCGTCCGGCAGGGTCGCGAGGACCTTGTTCGACATGACTAGGTGGGTGTGCAGGTCCGGGTCGCCGGCGCGGCTGGTGCGGTGCGTGAACGCCGCCGCGACCAACCCGCTCACGTTCACGTGCCCGACACCGTCGGCACCGGTGCGGGCCGTGATCGCCTCCCGCTCGATCCACGCCAACGTGCTCGCAACGGCCACCTCATGCGCCGCCTCGATCTCGGCGGCGACCCCGGGAGTCGCTAAGGCCCACGCCACCGACACGCTCTTGACGGGGGAGAAGGTGCTGTCGAACCCGGCCACCGCCTGCCGCTCACCGCGGCGCTCTTCCTCCGCCCGCACCGCCGCTTCGTCGGCGGGGGACAGCGGGCCCATCTTCGCCAGCCGTGCCGCGATCCGCTCGTCCACGGTCGCGAAGATCCGGTACCGCGAACCCAGCTGCTCACCCGTGTCCGGGTGCAATCCGAGCCCGAGCAGGTTCGCCAGCTGCGACTCCCGCACCTCACCAGACACGCCCACGGCCGCCAGCCCGGCACCCATCCACACCCCGGCCGGGTTGCCGCTGCGCACGTAGTACTCACCCAGCCGCTCGCCGGGCTCCCGCGGCTCATCCGCGCTAGCCACCATCGCCGTGTAGTAGCGATACCCGTCGCCAGCGCCGATCCGATGCAGGGTCGCCGTCACGCCCGCAGCCTATCCCACATTGGAATGCCTAAGGTGTGACGGGCTGAATGGCTTCAAAGGGCTTACAGGTAGAGTTGAAGTTGTCGACAGTGCGAATTGGTTGGCGAACCGAAGACGTACGAGCAGGCCTTGTTAAGTAGCTGAGACAACGAGGCACAACAGGGAACATATTGTGGCCAACACCAGAGGAGGATTCCCGAGTGGCGACCCATCGGAGCGCAGCAGTGGCGGCCCGGCAACGCGTCAATGACCACCTGCAGGCGCAGATTGACCGGCTCACTTCTGCCGTTGAAGACGGCATCAAGGCCGTCGAGAACCTCGAGAAGGTGCAGCGTGAACGCGACGAGCTACTCACCACGCTCGATGCGCAACAGCGCGCCGCCGAAAGCGGTCTCAGCGCTGCCGTCGACGACCTACGGTCGCTCGGGAAGTCGAAGAAGGAAATCGCGCAGCTGCTCGACATCGACCCGCGCCTGATCCGCAGCCGGCGCCCCTCGTCATCCCCACAGACACGGGCAGCAGCCATGCCTGAGCAGGCACCATCAAGTACTTGAGCCGACGGCGTGTTGTGGATGACTGTAAGACGGCTCGCAGACCATTGTTACTGCGCAGCAGCGGTACTGCCAGCAGTCGATGCGTTGCCATCGCGTAGGCATGTGGCGGCGCGATACACGGGTCCACCTTTAAGCTGCGAGGCCACCGATGCCTGACGGCCGCTGGACTCCACTTCGAAGGCGTCGCATGTGACGCCGTTTCTAGCGGTCGCGAGTTCATCGAAAACATTGATCCGCTGGGCCTTGGCCGACCTAGATGCGCTTGTTCAGGCGAATGCTGATCAGGTCTACCTATTGGGAACGAGTAGAGCGCGGCGTGTTTCGAACCCGGAATCCCGGGCTCAAGGGTGCTGCACGGGTGAGCGGCGCCGTTCGCGCCTGGCTTGGATCTGCTATTATCGCCGCATGACGATGAATGCGGATGGGTGTGTCGCATTAGCTGTTGTGGACTTCGATCCTGCGGTCGCGTTGTTCCACAGCTTGTCCGACAGGACCCGGCTGGCGATCGTGCGCCGACTCGCTGCGGGAGAAGCGCGGGTGGCTGATCTTGTGGCCGAGACCGGTTTGGCGCAGTCGACGGTGTCGGCGCATGTGGCGTGTCTGCGGGACTGTGATCTGGTGCGGGGGCGACCTGAGGGTAGGCAGGTGTTCTACTCGCTGACGTGCCCCGAGCTGATGGATGTGCTGTCCTCGGCGGAAACTCTTCTGGCTGCGACCGGTAACGCGGTCGCGTTGTGCCCGGCCTACGGCGCCGATGCCGCCTCCGCTGCCTCAGCGAAGCAGGCAGTTGCCCACCGCACGGGGAACGCTCGATGAGTGACGCGTGCGGTTGTGACGACGGGCCGGCCACGGGGGAGCAGTCCGGTGATGGTGCGCCGGAACGGCTGTGGCAGGTCAGGGAGTTCCAGTTCGCGGCGGTCTCTGGGGTGTTCCTGCTTGCCGCGCTAGTCGCCGGCTGGGCTGACGCCGCTCGCCCGGTACAGCTCACGCTGGAAGCGGCGGCGTTGTTGGCCGGTGCGTACACGTTCGTGCCCGCCACGCTGAAACGGCTGGCCCGCGGCAAGATCGGGGTCGGCACGCTGATGACGATCGCCGCGGTCGGCGCGGTCGTCCTTGGCGAGGTCGGCGAGGCCGCGATGCTGGCCTTCCTTTTCTCCATCAGCGAGGGCCTGGAGGAGTACTCCTTGGCCCGCACCCGCCGTGGTCTGCGGGCCCTGCTGTCGCTGGTCCCCGAACGGGCCACGGTGCTGCGCGGCGGTACCGAGATCGAGGTGGACCCGGCCGGGCTGCGGATCGGTGACCGGATGCTGCTCAAGCCGGGGGAGCGGGTCGCCACCGACGGGATCATCCGGGAGGGCCGCACCACCCTCGACGTCTCGGCGATCACCGGAGAATCCATGCCGGTGGAGGCAGGGCCATCGAGCGAGGTGTTCGCCGGGTCGATTAATGGCACCGGTGTGCTCGAGGTCGAGGTCACCACTACCGCCGAAGACAACTCCCTGGCCCGGATCGTGCGGATCGTGGAGGCCGAACAAACCCGCAAGGGCGCCTCACAGCGCCTCGCGGACCGGATCGCCAAACCTCTGGTGCCCGGCGTCATGATCGCCGCTGCGCTGATCGCGGTGATCGGCAGCCTGCTGGGTGACCCGTCGACCTGGATTGAGCGTGCCCTCGTGGTCCTGGTGGCCGCCTCACCGTGCGCCCTGGCGATCTCGGTCCCGGTCGCTGTGGTCTCCGCGGTCGGTGCGGCCAGCAAGCTGGGCGTGCTGGTCAAGGGAGGCGCGGCACTCGAAGCCCTCGGCCAGGTCCGCGGCGTGGCGCTGGACAAGACCGGCACCCTCACCGCGAACCGGCCCGTCGTCATCGACGTCGTCACCACAGACGGCGTCAGCCGCGAGCAGGTCCTGCGCCTGGCCGCGGCCCTGGAGGCGCGCAGCGAACACCCCCTCGCCCGGGCGATCCTGGCGGCCACGGATGACGTCACCGCAGCCGCGGATGTGGAAGCAGTCACCGGAGCCGGGCTCACCGGTCGCCTGCACGGACGTCGGATTCGGCTAGGGCGCCCTGGCTGGCTCGACGCCGGCCCACTGATCGCGGACGTCGCGCGGATGCAGCAAGCCGGCGCCACCGCAGTGCTGATCGAGCACGACGGCGAGGTCATCGGCGCGATCGCGGTCCGTGACGAGCTGCGACCGGAAGCCGCCGAGGTCATCGCACAGCTGCGCCGGGACGGCTATCACGTCGCCATGCTCACCGGTGACAACCACGCCACCGCCGCCGCGCTAGCCAGCGACGTCGCGATCACCGACGTCCACGCCGAGCTGCGCCCTGAGGACAAGGCCCAGCTGATCCGCCAGCTGCGCACCCAACGACCCACCGCGATGGTCGGTGACGGCGTCAACGACGCACCCGCCCTGGCCACGGCCGACCTAGGCATCGCCATGGGCGCGATGGGCAGCGACGTGGCGATCGAGACCGCCGACGTCGCGCTGATGGGCGAGGACCTGCGCCACCTTCCGCTGGCCTTCAGCCACGCCCGACACGCTCGCCGGATCATGCTGCAGAACGTCGGTCTGTCGCTCGGACTGATCATCATCCTGATGCCGCTCGCGCTGCTCGGCATCCTCGGGCTGGCCGCGGTGGTGCTGGTCCACGAGCTGGCCGAGGTCGTCGTGATCGCCAACGGTGTGCGCGCCGGGCGCACCTCACCGCTCCAAGACACAACGGGTGCGGGCCAAGCCCTGCTCAGATCCGATGCGGCACGGGCGGCCGCGTGACCGCGCGCAGATGGACCCGCCCACGCATCGCGCTGGCGCTCAGCGTCGCATTACTGATCACGCTCGACCTCAGCGTGAAAGCGTGGGCCGCGCAGGCGCTAGCCGGCGGCGGCACGGTGGGTCTGCACGTGATTGATCTGCGCCTGGTGTTCAACTCAGGAATGGCTTTCGGTCTCGGCGACATCCTGCCCGCCTGGGTCATTCTTGCACTCACGGGACTGGTCACCGCCGGCCTCGCGGTGCTCATCTGGCGCACCGCAAATAGCGCTACGCTACCTGTGCGGATCGGCCTGGCCGCGGTGCTGAGCGGAGCGTCTGCCAACCTGCTCGACCGCGCCGCTGACGGAGCCGTGACCGACTACCTGCACACCGGCTGGTTTCCGACCTTCAACCTCGCCGACGTCTTCATCACCACAGGCGCCGCCGCACTGGTCATGGCACTGTGGCGAAGCACCGAGCCACCAGGCGCCACCGAGTCGGGTCTAAGAGAATGAGTCAGGTGCCACACGAGCCTGACCGTTCAACGCCAGCCAAGCCGGCCCAGGGTGCGATCGCCCTCACGCCACTGGAGAGAGGCTCGAAGGCAATCTGGGCGGGTGGTCGTATTTCTGGGGGGATCAGGTCCACTTTCACACCGGCTAGTTCGCCACCTTCAACCTCGCCGACGTCCTGATCGCCGAGGTCGCCGGACTGCTGATCCTCGCAGCCGGAACGAACGACAGCGGGCTGGCTGACACCCGATCTCCCACGGCCGCACGGTCGCACGTCTGGCCCGATCGCACCGGAGCTGAAATCAACCACCGGCTCGTGGCCGCCAGGCCAAGAGAGGACCCCGCATCTTGTCCTGGTTCAGCGCCATCGTCCTTGGGCTGGTGCAGGGGCTCACCGAGTTCCTGCCAATCTCTTCCTCGGCCCACCTGCGCCTGGTGGCTGAGCTCGCCGGTTGGCCCGACCCGGGAGCCGCGTTCACCGCCGTCACGCAACTGGGCACGGAGACCGCCGTCCTCGTGTACTTCCGGGTCGAGATCACTGCCATCGTCACCACCTGGACGCGGGCCATCTGGGCCCCCAGCCTGCGCTCCGATCCGCGCGCCCGCTTGGGCTGGTATATCTTGCTCGGCACCTTGCCCATCGCGATCCTCGGCATCGCGTTGCAAGACCCGATCGAGACCGCCTTCCGCGACCTGCGTATCGTCGCCGCCACCCTGATCGGCTTCGGCCTGATCCTCGGTCTCGCCGACAGAATCGCGACGAATCAGCAGCCGCTCCACCGAATGATCACCTACCATGCCCTTGCCTTCGGGTTCGCCCAGGCGCTCGCCCTGATCCCCGGCGTCTCGCGGTCCGGTGGCACTATCACCGCCGGGCTCCTGCTCGGCTACCGCCGCGAGGCCGCCGCTCGGATCTCCTTCCTGCTTGCCATCCCGGCGGTTCTCGCCTCGGGAACCCTCGAATTGACCAAGATCGGCACCGCCAACACCCCACCGTGGGGGCCGACCGCTCTGGCCACCCTGGTCTCGTTCGTCGTCGGGTACGCCGTCATCGCCTGGCTGCTGCGTTACCTCACCGACCACCGATTCACCGCCTTCGTCGCCTACCGCGTCCTTCTGGGCAGCATCGTCCTGGCGCTCCTCGGCATCGGAGGACTCCATCCCGGCACGGCCGCGAACGCCAACTAGGGACCCTTGAGGACCCCAGGCAGCTCAACTCTGTGGGGTTGTGCGGGACGGCTCAACTTCGGCGACGGCGATCGCGCACCGAGGCCCGGCAAGGTCCGTTACTGGCCAAGCCACGGGGGCGGCCGGGTAGCGGGCACGCTCGCGAGTTCGCCCAGGGCCAAGGGCCATCGTGCCTGTCGGGGCGACTCCGGCCTCGCACTGCAGGTCAACTTGCCCGGTCACGGGAAACGGCGCGAGCTTCCGGACAGGGACGACTAAGGTAAATTTGATAATCATCCTGGCGTGAGGAGCGGGTGTGGTTCACCAGGCGCCCGTGGTCGGATCCGGCGCCTGCATCGCGGAACACGTCGCCGGGACCGGGTTTCAGGTCACTTGGCCGCTGCTGGTCTGCGCCGAGGAGTCGGCAAGGATCGCGGACACCTTCGCGCTGTTGGCCGATCCGGGACGGGTCCGGGTGGTGTTCGCCCTCCTGGACGCCGGTGAGACCCTGCTCTGCGACGTGGCCGAGATGGTCGAGATGTCATCCTCGGCGCTCTCCCATGCGTTGCGGCTACTGCGCACCGCCGGACTCGTCACCAATCGACGCGACGGCCGGATGGTGCACTACCGCCTGGCCGACAGCCACGTGCGGCTCCTGCTCGACATCACCCGGGAACACCTCGGGCACACCGCCGGCGCCCGGGGTGTGTGAACCCGTGGGCCACGGGCACAGTCACGGGCACGGGGGCGCCGCGACGGCGGGGGCCCGCCACCGCACCCCGCTGCTGATCGCGTTCGCGCTGACCGCCGCCTACATGCTCGTCGAGCTCGTGGTGGGACTGGCCACCGGTTCATTGGCGCTGCTCTCCGACGCCGCCCACATGGGCACCGACCTGCTCGGCCTGGGGATGGCGTTGGCAGCGATCATCCTCGCGCAGGCCTCGGCTCATCCCCAGCGCACCTTCGGCACCTACCGGCTGGAGGTCCTCGCGGCGCTGGCCAACGGGGTGCTGCTGTTCGGCGTTGCCGGCTACGTGCTGTTCGAGGCGTGGCAGCGGTTGACCTCGCCCCCGGAGGTGCCCGGGCTGCCGATGCTGATGGTCGCGGTCGTCGGGCTGATCGTGAACCTGATCAGCTTCCGGCTGTTGATGGCCGGGGCCAAGGAGTCCCTGAACGTCAAGGGCGCCTACCTGGAGGTCTTTTCCGACATGCTGGGCTCGGTCGGGGTGATCGTGGCGGCCATCATCATCTTCACCACCGGCTGGCGCTACGCCGACCCGCTCATCGGTGCCGGAATCGGGTTGTTCATCCTGCCCCGCACCTGGCGGCTGACCGCGCAGGCGCTGCGGATCCTGATGGAGGTTGCCCCGGCCGGTCTCGACGTCGACGAGGTCCAGGACCGCATCCTCCGGCTCCCCGGTGTCGCCGGCGTCCACGACCTGCACATCTGGACCGTCACCTCGGGACTGGAGACTGCCAGCGGCCACGTCGTGCTGGCCGAGGACGCCGACCTGCACGCCGTCCTCGACCGGGTCACCACTCTGCTGGCCGAGGAATACCATGTCACCCACGCCACCATCCAATGCGAGCCGGCCAGCCACGAGGATCATGTCAACCCCATCTGAGAGCACCGCCGCCCGCGCCCATGGGCGCGAACGATGAGCCTGGTAGCGCAAGCCGCGGCGCTGGTCGCCTTTCCCGTCATGGCCGGCGCCGCCGGCGCCACGGTCGCGGTCTGGAAGGTGCCCGGGCCACGCCTGATCAGCGGCATCCAGCACTTCGCCGCCGGCGTCGTGGTGGCCGCACTTGCCGGCGAGCTGCTGCCCGATTTGCGCCACGAGGGCAACCTGGGGTGGGCGGTGGCGGGGTTCGCCACCGGCGTCGCACTCGTGCTCGCTCTGGCTGCATACAGTCGACGGTTGGACCAAGGTCAAGGTTCAAGGCGACCGCAGACGACCGCCGAGCGTCCCGACTTGATTCCGGTCTCGCAGGGTGTGCCCGTCGGCTTCTTGGCCGCGGTAGCGATTGACCTGGTCATCGACGGCGTACTGATCGGGCTCGGTGTCCGCCTCGGCTCTACCCAGGGCGTCATCCTCACCATTGCGCTCACTTTGGAAATCCTGTTCCTCAGCCTCTCCCTCGCCGCTGAGCTGGTCGACCGGGGACTCCCGCGGCGCCGGTCCGCGTTGATCTGTGTCGGGCTCACGCTGTGCACTGCCCTGGGTGCCGTCGGTGCCGCGGCCGCCCTCGGCGGCGTCGGGCCCGCCGTGCTCGCCTTCATGCTGGCCTTCGGTGCCGCCGCACTCCTCTACCTCGCTGTCGAGGAACTCCTCGTTGAAGCCCACGAACAGACCGAGACCACCCTGCTCAGTGCTATGTTCTTCGCCGGCTTCCTCACGATCTACATCCTGGGCGAACTCGGTCCCTAGCCCACCCTCGCGACAAATCGCCGCCAACCTACGAGGAACCGTGCCCCTTTGGCCATTCACACTATGTGCCCGGCCGTGGTCGGCGTCACACAGTCGTGGTTGGGAACTTTGCGCAAGGGCCTGGAGGTACGCGTTGTAGGCGGTGAGGTCCGCATCGCCGCCGGGCGCCGCCTTGCGGTCATACCGCTTCTGCGGGACGTGATCGGTCCCGACAAGACGCCGCCAGACGGGCGTCTGTCACCCTCCCCGACTGAACTGGCACGACCGGGAGTTGATGAGCCGGGAGTTGCCACCTCGGGACCGACCGGCTTGGCGCTTAGGCGACGGCGTCTTTCAGACCAGTCCTGTCTGCGCGGACGCACATCCACGTCGACGTCACACCCATCCGCGACTGCGTGAGCCCCTCATCGATCCACCGCCGTACAACTCGCATCTGCATATCTGACCGTGCTCGGTGGACTGTGGACTGCCGCCACAGGCGAGGATCGGCGATCACCCCGACAGGCACAACGCGCCGCACGGGTATTAAGGCTGTTCAGTTACGCGTCCGGCCGAGGATGGCGCGAGGTACGGTCAAGTCCGCTGGGGTGGTGTACGAGGTTGATCCCTCGGTTTGAACCGCCCCGGGATGTCCGGAGACTTCATTAATGGAGGATGAGGTCATGGCACGTCCCACGAAGTATCCCCGCGAACTGCGGGAGCGTGCGATTCGTATGGTCGCTGAGGCTCTGGAAGAGGGCAGCTACGACAGCGAGTTCACGGCGATCCGCTCGGTGAGCCAGAAGTTGGGTATCAAATCGCCGGAAAGCCTGCGGCGGTGGATCCGTCAGGGCGAGATCGATGCCGGCTCACGGCCGGGCAAGACCACGCAGGAGCTCGCGGAGATCCGCGAGCTGAAACGGGAGAATGCCGAGCTGCGACGGGCGAATGAGATCTTGAAGTCGGCCTCGGCTTTCTTCGCGGCGGAGCTCGACCGCCCACACAGGTTCTAGTCGATTACATCGACGAGCACCGCGAGGTGTTCGGGGTCGAGCCGATCTGTCGCGTGCTGAGCGAGCACGGAGTCACGATCGCCCCCTCCACCTACTACGACGCGCGTGATCGCGCGCCCTCGAAGCGCGCAGTGCGTGACGAGCAGGTCACCGAACTGATCCGCCTGGCGCGCACCAAGCGGTTCGTGCGCCGATACGGGGCGCGCAAGATGTGGCTGCACTTGCGCCGCGAAGGCCCGTCGAGGAAGTTCCTGGCCGCGGGCAGAGCGGCCAAGGCCGCCGCCGAGGGCAAATCCTCCACGGTCCACCCCTGGGCTTTCGGTCATCGATGGTTGATCCGGCCGGGCCGCGCCCCCTTGTGGGAATTCCGCTGTAATGATTAACAGATGGCACAACTGCCCACAGCCAGTCCTGCAGATCTTCTTCGCTCCTTGACGACGGTGGTTCTGCCGCCGGTCATCAAGGGCCCTATCGTGCGTCGTCCATGGGCGGTCGGGCTGATGGAACGTCTTGATGCCGACTCGAAAGCTGTAGCCGAGATGCAGCGGCTACGGCAAAAGTATGGGCCCGACCCGGTTCTTCTGAACCTCGCGGGCCGACGGTTCGCGCTGCTCCTCGATCCTGCGGATGTTCATCGGGTCTTGGACGAGTCCCCAGATCCGTTCACGCCGGCCTCTCTGGAGAAGCGGGGCGCCCTGGGTCATTTCCAGCCCGAGGGCGTTCTGGTGTCCGACCCGAAGGACCGTGCCCAACGCCGTCCCTTCAACGAGAAGGTGCTCAAACCGGGTGAGCAGGTCCATCCGCAAACCGGCTCGCACATGGCCCAGATCGTGAGCGAGGAGGTCGATGCGCTGCTCGGCCACGTTGACTTCGAGGGCATGCTCGACTGGCCGGTGTACGTGCGCATGTGGCAGCGGCTCGTACGCCGGGTCGTTCTCGGCAACAGCGCTCGTGACGATGAGCAAGTGACCGACGACCTGCTCACCCTGCGGCGATGGGCGAACTTCTCCTATCTCAGCCCGCGCAGGCCCAAGCTGCGAGCTCGCTTCCTCGGCCGCGTGCAGCATTATCTCGACCTGGCCGAGCCTGGCAGCCTCGCGGCGATCGCATCGCAGATCCCGGACGCGCCGGATGTGGTGCCGCAGCAACAGATCCCGCAGTGGCTTTTTGCGTTCGATGCGGGAAGCTGGGCAAGTATCAGGGCCCTTGCGCTGCTCACCAACAACCCGGAAGCCCTCAGCCGGGCCAACGAAGACCTGCGAGGTTCTAGCCAGCTGCAGTACCTGCGAGCCACGATGCTGGAATCACTTCGGCTGTGGCCGACGACGCCGCTGATCTTGCGCGACACCACCCGGGAAACCCGCTGGCGCAACGGAACTCTGCCCGCCGGCGCGTCGATCGTCATCTTCGCGCCGTTCTTCCACCGCGACGACGAGCGGTTGGCCAACGCGCATTCCTTCGACCCTGAGCAGTGGCTGCGTCCGCGAACGAACGCAGACTGGCCGCTCGTGCCGTTCAGCGGTGGACCGGCTATGTGCCCGGGACGGGACGTGGTGCTGCAGGTCTCTGCCATGGTGCTAGGGCGACTCGTCGGCGCGCTTAGGTTCACACCGAACCGGCAGATCGACCACGCCCGAGTTCCTGGACTGCTGGACCCGTTCGCGTTGCGGTTCGCCACTGGCGCTCATTGAAGCTAACCGCGGTTGCTCAGGAGGGTGCTTCGGGCTCGAGCACGACGAGGTAGAAGGGGGCGCGCAGCTGCTGGTAACCGGCCGGGCTGTGATGCCCTTCGCCTAGCCCAATCTCCGGGAACTGAATCGGGCCCTGCAATCGCGTCGCACGGTACTGGTCAGCGGCGAAAGCCTCGCGCTGGTCCCGCCTGCTCGGCATCGGCAAACCGCTCGAACCAGCCATGCGTAAAGTGCCGACGGCTGCCGGCTGCACATCGCCCTATCGAACTTCCGCGAAGCCGAGACCCCGAGCATCGTTCGATGCGGGTGGGCTTTTCGAGCCACGTTGGGTCCATCACGCATCCACCGAACCGTTAGAGGCCGAAGGCTCCGCCACTGACTAGGATAACGATGCCGAGGCCGATCAGAACGACTGGAAACAGGACGTGTTCCCAGCGTTCGAGGACTTCGGCGATCGGTCGGCGGGTGGCGACAAACTTGGCCAGCATAACGAGGACTGCGACCAGCAGGAGGAAGACGACGCAGTAGGCGACCACCGCCCCAGGCCCCACGCTGAGGAATACCGGAACGTAGACACCGATGTTGTCTCCCCCGTTGGCGAAGGTGACCGCGGCGACGGTCCACACGGCGACGTTCTTACCCTCGAGCACGGCGTCGTCGTCATCGTCATCGTTTCCCTGCCAGGCTCCCCATGCGGCCCACAGCCCTAGGACCAGGGGTATGAGCCCGAAGTACGGGATGGTTTCCTGAGGGAGGAACGCTCCTGCACCTAACGACACGACCACTGCCGCGCCGAGGATGCCTACGAAGCCCAAGTACTGGCCTGCGATAATCCGGGACGTTGTTCCGCGTTGTCCCGCGCCGCGGGCGAAGAACAGCGAGAGCACGATGATGTCGTCGATGTTGGTGGCTATGAACAGGCCTATTGCCTGCAGGACCGAGGACAGGATCACGCGTCGGCCTCGGCTTTGCCGCACCCGGGAACCGAACAGACAGGATCGATGCACGGAGCGTTTTCATCCACCGCGAGGGTGACCTCGACCAGCGCGCTGAGCGCCCGTGTCAGGTGCGGGTCGGCGATCTCGTACCGCGTTTGGCGACCCTCAGGCTCGGCAACCACTATCCCGCAGTTGCGCAGACACGCCAGATGGTTCGACACGTTCGAGCGCGTCAACCCGAGGTCGCGCGCCAGTTCGGCAGGATAGGCCGGCCGGTCCAGCAACGTCATGAGGAGCCGTGATCGGGTTGGGTCAGTCAGCGCACGTCCCAACCGATTCATCACATCCAAACGAGTAGCACTAATCAGCATATGCTGAACAATACAGCATCGGCTGAACCGGGCGCGATGGTCGCCGCTAGGCTCATATCCGATAGTGGACCTCGCCGTTTTTGTCGCCCGGACCGTCGATCCGGCCCGCTGGGTGCGCCTGCGGCGACGCGACTCTATTAGCGAGCGGGGTACTCATTGCAGCTCGCTAAAGGACGCGAGCGATTGTCCAGCAGCTTTCTGAGGAGTCGAGGTACGCACGAGCCCACGCCGGCCGGCCGGTTCGAATGATGGCCACCGACCACTCTCGACAGCCGTTACTTGGATAGTGCCACTATCCAAATATTATTTCCCGGGGGCGACCCCTGTCTCAGCCTTCGTTACGAGGTCAACCTGGGCGGCGGAGTTGTGCTGCTCGGTATGTGTGTGTCGTTTCTCTTCTTGCTGCGTTTAGCGATGGCCGCGGTCGGGTACGCCTAGGTTGATGCCCTCGCGGGTACCCGATCGATCCGCCGTCACTGGCGCATGAAGAGAAGGAGAAAGGCATGAGCCATCAGGCCGCTTCAATGCTCGAGACCTACCCCAAGACATAGGCAACATCGACAAGCAGAAACTTGCCGGCTGCATTGCGGCTTGTTTTCAGTGCGCCCAAACCTGTACTGCGTGCGCCGATGCTTGCCTTGCCGAGAACATGGTCGCCCAGTTGACGTCGTGTATCCGCAAGAACCTCGACTGCGCGGACATCTGCGTTGCTACCGGACAGGTGCTCTCGCGCCAAACCGGCAACAACGTGCAGGCCACGCGGCTTGTCCTTGAGGCCTGCCGCGTCGCCTGTAAGGACTGCGGCGATGAGTGTGCGCAGCACGCTGGCGAGCACGAGCACTGCCGGGTGTGCGCGGAGGTCTGCCGTCAGTGCGAGCAGGCCTGCGCAGATCTACTCGCTTCCATCGGCTGACGGTGCGGGCTCGACACGTTCCCACGCGTATCTAACTGCTCACAGCAGCGTGGGAGTCGCCGTCAGCGTTCACGAGCGAGATACCTGTCGTTGGTGGCCGTGCTCGCAATTCGTGGAACTAGAGTGCTCGGCTGCCACGCGCCGTATTAGCCGACGAGACAAGCTATCGGGCCGGAGTCCCGAATAGTCCAGCCCTAGCCGACGGCGATGCCGCGGGCAGCCAGCCAGGCCTGCGGGTTGACGCGCGAGCCGTAGGCGCCCTGCTGGACCTCGAAGTGCAGGTGCGGGCCGGTCGAGTAGCCGCGGTTGCCGATGTCGGCGATGCGTTGGCCGGCGGTGACCTGCTGGCCGGCGGAGACGTAGTACGCGTTGATGTGCCCGTAGACGGTGACCTCGCCGCTGGGGTGCTGGATGTAGACCGCGAGCCCGAAGCCGGTGGCCGGTCCGGCGCGCAGGACGGTGCCGGCGCCGGCGGAGAAGATCGGGGTGCCGATCGGGCCGGCGATGTCGATGCCCTGGTGGAAGGTTCCCCAGCGGCCACCGAATCCGCTGGTGAACGTGCCGGATGTCGGCAGCGCCCATTCGCCGGTGACCTGGCCGGTGGCGCCGGACGAAGCGTCGGCAGGGGGCGCGGCGACCTGCGTCGCGGACGCGGGCTCGGCGCCCTGCGACGCGGCCGACGCGGCGGCCTGCGCGGCGGCCTGTGCCTTCAGTGCATCCATCTGAACCTGCGCGGCGGCGAGCTTGGCCTGGCTGTCCGACGAGATCTTCTGGGCCTCGTCGGCCTTGGCCTGAGCGGCGGCGGCGGCCTCTTCGGCAGCGGTGGTGGCTTCCGCCTGCTTCTTCTGCGCGATCAGCATCTTGTTGATGTTGGCGACCTGGTAATCGGCAACGGTATCGCCGAAGACTGCCTTGTCGATGAACTCCTGCGGACCGTTGGACGACAGCAGCGTCTGCTCGATCAGGGACATCGGGCCCTGCTTGTACATGTCGGCGGCGACGTCGTTGGCCTGCTGCTTGGCGGCCTCGGCCTCGGCCGTCGCCGCGTCCAGATCAGCCTTCGCCTGCGCCGCGGTCTCCTTGGCGACGCTGGCCTGACCGACGGCCTGGTTGGCGGCGTCCGCTGTGGCGAGCATCGCGGCGTTGAGCTTTTCGATCTCCTGCTGCAGCTGGTTCATCTCGGTGGGGTACTGCCCACCGGTGCCGCTGCTCTGAGTCGCATCGGGGGATTCGGTCGCCGACGGTGAAGCGGTTGCGGAGGGAGACGAGCTCGAGGACTCTGGTGAGGCGCTGGCGCTGAGCGGGCTGCCCAGGGCCACCGTGACGGCGGCTAGAGCGCTCACCATTACCATCTTGCGACGATGCACTTGGGTAATTCCTAACGGTTGCTTCGATGCCTTGCAGCGAGACGTGCGATAACGAACTGATAAAGACCAACGCGCGGCACTCCCCGATGCGTTAACCCGCAGGGTGCGGACCTTCATGCAGGTCAGGCCGTCATCTGAAATGCCGGACATCCAGTTGGTAACGATCCGGTAACACGGTAGCGTCAGTGGAACCCGCCTACAGCGATTGGGCATAGAGAACATTCCGCGAGGGGCAGATCGACGACGCTACGAGTGTGCGGTCGTGCGCGCTGACCAGCGGTTTCCTCGGCGATCGGGACGCCGAGTGCGACATCGAGCACATTTTGTGCAGACAATTGCGTCCGCTCCGGTCGCGCATTACGGGACCCTCATTCGGACCCTTGCGCCGGCGGGTCTTGGCCGGCGCTGCTTGGGAATTCGTTCCCCATGTGGATGCCGGCCGAGAACGCCCCGTGCTCATAGCGCACTCGCGGGCCGTCCGCTGACTTACTGGCCAATCCATGTCGTCGGCCCGAACACGTGCCCCGTATTTGAGCTCACGTGATGGGTCAACTGTTTGGCTTCCTGTCTGGATTGGTCTAATCCAACGGCGGTGCTGCGCCATTTTGACCGGTGTGTCCGTGGTCCTCGCCCGCTCGGTACCGCCTGTGAGAGGAATCGTCGAACCAGGGCCTTTGTTGAGGACGCTTACGAGGCTGCTGTATCGCGGTCGGGGCTGAAACGTTGAGTTCGGGCGAAAAGTATGACAACCAGTTGATGCGGCGCATCTACTTCTCGTGCTTGGCCGGATCGTCCAGTTGGTCGATCTCTGCTGCACGGTCGGTCTCATCCGTGATATCGGTTTCATCCGGCGCGTGCTCGGCGAGCGGCGGCTTGTATCCGGTGGGTTCACCCTCAGCGTCCACAAACGCCGGGCGGTCGTCCGTATAGGGCGTCGCCTCTCGGGTGCCCTTGACCAGGATCAGGTACGCCGCGGCGCCGAGCCCGACGAGCAGCGCCGTCCACACGTTGATCCGCTGGCCGAGAATCAGCTCGGCGGGGTCGGTGCGCATCTGCTCGATGAAGAACCGGCCGAAGCAGTACAGGCCCACGTACGCCGCGAACACCCGTCCGCGCCCCATCCGGAACCTCTTGTCCAGCCAGAGCAGCGCCACGCCGAGGAGCGTGTTCCACACCAGTTCGTACAGGAAGGTGGGCTGGAAGGTGCCGACGACGTTGGCCGCGCCGGTTGCCGGGTCGATGTAGGCGTTGCCGCTCGCATCGAGCTCGTGGATCTCCAGCGCCAGCCAGCCGTCGGACTCGCCGCCGTACAGCTCGTTGTTGAACCAGTTGCCCAGCCGCCCGATCGCCTGCGCGAAGATCAGCCCGGGCGCGAGCGTGTCGGCGATCGAGCTCATCCGCAGGCCCATCCGCCGCGCGCCGATCCAGGCGCCGAGCGCGCCGAAGGCGATGGCGCCCCAGATACCCAGGCCGCCTTCCCAGATGTAGAGCGCCTTGATCGGGTCACCGTTCTCGCCGAAGTACGCCGACGGTGACGAGAGCACGTGGTAGAGCCGCCCGCCGATGATGCCGAAAGGGACGGCCCACAGCGCCAGGTCGAGGATCTCGCCCTGCTTGCCGCCGCGGGCGAGCCAACGCCGCGAGCTCAACCAGATCGCGAGCACGATCCCGGCGAGGATGCACAGCGCGTACGCCCGCAATGGAAGGCCAAAAAGGTCGATCTGGTTACGGGTCGGGCTGGGGATCGTGGCCATAAGCGTCATGCGTGGACGGTTGCCTCTCGTAGGGACTGCACCAGCGCGCCGCCGGCGGATGCAGACTGTCGTCGATGATCAGCGGCGTGCAGCCCGCGGTCGAGCTGTACGCCGGCGTGCGCGTGATGAAGAAGTGTGCGCAGCTGGGGTGTGTTGGACGTCGATCTGCTCATAGCAGTAAGGACTCCGCGGGGAACCAGCCTTGGATGGTGGCCACGATGCTGGTCCACCAGCCGGTCAGCAGGATGATGCCCAGCAGGATCAGCATCACGCCGCCGATCTTCATCAGCGTGCCGGCGTGCCGGCGGGCCAACCCGGAGGCCTTCATCGCCCAGCCGAATCCGGCGGCGATCAGGATGAACGGTAGACCGAGGCCGAGGCTGTACAGCGCGGTCAGGAAGGCGCCGCGTCCGGCGCTGCCCTCCTGGTAGGAGAGGGTCAGGATCGCGGTCAGTGTGGGCCCGATGCAGGGGATCCAGCCGATCGCGAAGAACGCACCGAGCAGCGGAGCGCCCAGCAGCCCGGCGGCGGGTAGCTTGTGGAACCGCCATTCGCGTTGCATCCAGGGCAGCTTGCCGAGGAAGGCGATTCCCATGATGATGATGAGCACGCCCATCACCTGGGTGATCGTTTCCTCGTACTGCCGCAACCACGAACCGGCCTGTCCGAACAGAGCGCCGTAAGAGACGAATACGGCGGCGAACCCAGCGACGAACAGCGCGGCGCCGAGGATGACCCGTCTACGGGCGGGGCTTCGTTGTGGTGTGGCGCTGGCGCCGGACTCACCTGCTACTGATGTCACGTACGACAGGTAACCGGGGACGAGTGGGAGCACGCAGGGTGAGGCGAAGCTGACCAGGCCTGCGGCGATCGCCAGCAGGCTCGCCAGCAGCAGCGAGCCGGAGGTGACCGTCGAGTCGATTGAGGAGGCGAGGGTGGTCATTCTGCGAGCAGCTTCTCGATCGTGCTGGTCAGCGACTCGACGTCTACGACCGAGACGTACGTGGCGGCGACTTGTCCGTTGGCGTCGATGACGACGGTGGACGGGATCGCGGCGAGCGGGTAGCCGTTCAGCTGTAGGGCGACCTTGGCGCTCGGGTCGTAGAGGCTCGGGTAGGTCATCCCGACCTGCTGGCTGAATGTCTGGCCTTGTCCTTTGGTGTCGCGTACGAGCACACCGAGCATCTCCACTCCTTGTGGCTGGTATGTCTGGTAGATCTGTTGCAGGTCCGGTGCTTCGATGCGGCACGGCGCGCACCAGGACGCCCAGAAGTTCATCACCACGATCTTGCCGGCATGTTCGTCCAGTGCGTAGGGCTCGCCGGTGAGCAGCTCTCCGGTGATGTTGGGCGCGTCCTGACGATCGTCCTTGGCGACGACTTCCCCGGACGGGGTGCCTTCGACGAACCGGAACTCACTGCCGGTCTGTGGGGCGCTGGCGCTAGCGGCGCATCCGGCGAGAAGGGCCATCGCGAGGATCGCCGAGACGGTGGTTGCTAGTCGGCGCGCGGCTCGGCTCGTGCGCGCGTTTGCAGTCCCGATCGCGGCACGGCAGGCGACCGGCAGGGTCGTCTTGAAGGGTTGAGGCACTGTGGTCATTGGCTTTCTACGTGTACTGCCACGCGCCGGCTGGCGGCATTGTTCTGCGGGCTTCGCGGCTCGTGGTCTTTCATCTGGGTGCCCGGGCTACGCGGGGTGAGTGGGGGTCGTGTCCGCGGGTGCGAGCAGGCAATAGTTTTAACGTTGGGCAGGTTCACCTCCCCACCTGGGTAGTTCAAGGACGAACGTGGCTCCGCCTTCTCCGGAGTCGAGTGCCCGCAGTCTGCCGCCGTGCGACTCGGCGATCCCGCGTGCGATGGTGAGCCCGACGCCGGACCCCCTACCGTCTGCGTGTCGGGCGGAGTCGCCGCGGTAGAAGCGTTCGAAGACGTGCTCGAGGTGATCGGTTGGGATGCCTTCGCCGGTGTCGTGAACCGTGGTGGTGACCTGCTCGTTAGAACTCGTCACATTAAGGGTTACCGATCCGGTCGGGGGCGTGTGTCGCAGCGCGTTGGATAGCAGATTCTCCAACAGCTGTCCGAGTCGTTCCGGATCGCCGATCACGCGTGGCTCGTGGGTGTGCTCGGGCGTGTGCACATCCAGGGCGACGTTCTTGTCTTTGAAGGCGCCGCGCACGTCGTCCGCGGTCGCGCGCACGACGGTGCTGAGGTCGATGACCTCGAGGTGAACGGTGAGGCGGTGTTCCTCGGCGCGCGATACCTCGCTGAGATCGCTGGCCAGGCGGGTGAGCCGGTCTACTTGGGATCGGAACACGCGCAGGGCGTGCGGGTCCCACTCGGTCACGCCGTCCTCGAGTCCTTCCAGGCGCGCGGCCAGGGTGGCAAGAGGAGTGCGTAGTTCGTGCGCGATATCGGTGAGTAGCCGCCGTCGGGTGGTTTCGGTTGTTTCCAGCTGCAGGGCCATGTGGTTGAACGACTGACCGAGGGTGTCGATCTCCGCGCCCTGCCCGGTGTCGGCGACGCGGACGTGGTGCTCGCCCTGGGCGACCGCGTGCGCGGCATCGCTGAGCGCGTGCAGGGGCTTGGTGATGCGCTGGGTGACGTACCAGGTCACCGCGACCGCGAGAATGAGCGCGGTCAGTAGCGCGGTGCTCAGCGAGACCAGGCTGGAGGAGGCGTAGGCCTCGTCGATGTGTCCGAGTGTGGCGTCCTCGAGGTGGCCGGCTTGCACGAGGTGCTCGTGGAAGAGCTGTGGCCCGAGTAACGCCGCAACGGCGCCGGCGGTCGAGACTCCGGCGAGTAGGACGATGGTCTGGGCGATGAACAGTCGTCCACCGATTCCGCTGAGCAGTTGTGGGCGGTTCATCGCACGACCATGCGGTAGCCGACCCCGCGGACCGTCTCGATATATCGGGGATCGGCGGCGTCGTCAGCCAGCTTCTTGCGCAGGTTCGCGATGTGCACGTCGACGATGTGGTCATCCCCGATCCAGTTTTCGTCCCAGATCTGGTCAAGTATCTGGCGTCGGGTGCGGACCACGGCCGGCTGGGCGCTGAGCGTATCGAGCAGATCGAACTCGGTCCTGGTCAGCGCGACGGGTGTGCCCTTGAGCAGCACTCGGTGCCCCGCTACATCGACGATGAGCTCGCCGAACTGACGCATGTGCGCGGCGGACGGTTCGTGGTGCTGCAGACGGGGGCGGCGCAGTACCGCCTGGACGCGGGCGACGAGCTCGCGCAGGCTGAACGGTTTGGTGATGTAGTCATCGGCGCCGACCGAAAGCCCGATGATCTTGTCCACTTCATCATCACGCGCGGTCACCATGAGCACGTAGCAGTCAGAGAAGGTACGGATCTGACGACACACTTCCACTCCATCCAGCCCGGGGAGGCCGAGGTCGAGGATCACGACGTCCGGACGCAGCCGCTGCGCTGCCTGCAGTCCCTCTGGTCCGGTGTGCACGACGTTCGCGTCGAGGCCGGCGCGTTGGAGATACGTCTTGATCATCTCGGCGAGGTCCGCTTCGTCCTCAACGATCAGCACGCTCGGCGAATACCCTTGGGTGGTCACGGCGTCATCCTCCTTCAGTTCCCCGCGAACTGGCCGCTGCGCGTCCGGTCTTCATGAGATCTTGACCGTTTGCCCGGGGTGGTCTTGAACTGGCCGGTGCAGTCTTGTCGACATGATGGGAATGCATGCAGCTACCAGCGGGTGGATGTGGATGCTCATGGTCGTCTGCGTCGTCGGGTTCTGGCTCGCCGCGTGGCTTCTCGTGCGCGGTGTCACACGCGATCGCGCCCCCCACGCCGCACATGGTGACGACTCGGTGACCAGCAGCGATCCGGCGCGTCTGCTGGACGAGCGGCTAGCACGCGGCGATATCGATCTCGATGACTACCTGGACCGGCGCGGGCTAATCGCCGACTACGCGCCGCGGCGCTGAGTAGTGCCTGTGACTGACACTCCATTTCCTGCGCTGTCTCGACGTCAGGTTCTCCTCGGCGGTCTTGGCGTCCTCGGCGCGGCGGTGCTGGCGGGCTGTTCCGGGCCCGCTTCCTCACCGTCGGTGTCCTCCCGCCCGTTCGGGGCGGCACCGGCCCTCACGCCCAAACCGGGTCAGAACGTCGTGTCCGCGACCGTGGTTCCCCAGGCGACAACCCTGGATATCGGCGGCACCACCGTCAACACGTGGGCCTACGCCGATAGCGTGCCCGGCCCGCAGATTCGCGCGACAGCCGGCGATCTGCTGCGCGTGACGGTCGATAACCAGCTGCCAGCGGACACCTCCGTGCATTGGCACGGGATCCGGCTTCGCAACGTCGCCGATGGCGTTCCTGGAGTGACCCAGGATCCCATCGGTAAGGGCGAAAAGTACGTGTACGAGTTCGAGGCCCCCGACCCAGGCACCTACTTCTTCCACCCGCATACCGGCGTCCAGCTCGACCGTGGGCTGTACGCGCCGCTGATCATCGACGACCCCGCCGAACCAGGGCAGTACGACCTGGAATGGATCATCGTGCTGGACGACTGGATCGATGGCACCGGAACCACTCCTGACGAGGTTCTTGCGACCCTGACCAGCGACCAGGGTGGCTCCGGCGGGATGGACCACGGATCGATGCCGATGGGGCCGGCCCCATTCGGTGAGGCCGGTGACGTGACATACCCGCACTACGTGATCAATGGGCGCACTCCCGCCGCCCCTACCTCCTTTGACGGGGCCCCCGGTCAACGGGTGCGGATGCGAGTGATCAACGCGGCCTCGGACACGATCTTCGCGGTGGCGCTCGGCGGGCACACTCTCCAGATCACCCACTCAGATGGCTTCCCCGTCCAACCAGTCCAGACCGCCGCCTTCTATATCGGCATGGGGGAACGTTACGACGCCATTGTGACCCTCGGCGACGGGGTGTTCCCGCTCTACGCCGAACCGTTCAACAAGAAAGGGGCCGCCCTCGCGACCGTGCGCACCGCCACCGGACAGGCGCCGACCGCCGCGTCCCGTCCCGTCGAGCTGTCAGCGGACGTGCTGGTCGGCTCTGACCTCATCGCCGCGGACTCGGCCCGTCTGCCGTCACAAGCGCCGGATCGTGAACTCGAGCTATCCCTAGATGGGCAGATGACGCCGTACCAGTGGGGTATGAATGGCGCACCGTTCGGGCAGAATAAGCCGTTGATCGTCGGCGAGGGTGAGCGGGTCAGGATCAACATCGCCAACAAGACGATGATGGCGCACCCGATCCACCTACACGGGCACACGTTCGCCCTCACCAGTACCGGCCTACGCAAGGACACCGTGGTCCTGGCACCGATGCAGTCTCAGGCGATCGAGTTCGATGCCGACAACGCAGGCGACTGGGCGCTGCACTGTCACAACATTTACCACGCAGAGGCCGGAATGATGACCCTGCTGAACTACGGATGAGGAACGTGCGACCACTACAGACTGCAGCAATCTCCCTGGCACTAATCGGAACGCTCGCACTGAGCACCGGCTGCTCCGAACAACGCCCAGCCTCCGCACCCTCGGCCGCCACGACCGCCATGCCCGCGGACACTCACATCCACGGCGCCGTCCGTGATCCCGCCGACGGCACGCTGCTGATCGCGACCCATCATGGATTATTCAAGGAGTCCGGTGATGGTCTGACCTCCGTCGGGCCCGTCGTTGATCTCATGGGGTTCGCGCTCGCCCCCGATGGCACGTACTACGCATCTGGGCATCCCGGAATGCAGACCGATCTGCCGCAGCCGCTTGGGCTGGTTCAGTCCACCGACGGCGGCGCCACGTGGGACGTCCTCTCGCGCGGCGGTGAATCCGACTTCCACGCCCTCGCCGTCGGCGAGGACCAGGTGGTCGGTTACGACGGGGCCCTGCGCCAAAGCGCCGACGGCAAGGAATGGACGACACACGCGATACCGCAAGAACCGATCTCTCTGGCCATCTCCCCGGATGGTTCCACCGTGCTCGCATCCACCGGCACTGCAGTGTTGCGGTCCGGCACCGATCTGAGTACCTGGAGCCCGTTACCGGCCGCGCCGCCGGCACTGCTGGTCACCTACGCCGACGACTCCACGATCATCGTCCTCGCCCAGGACGGACGGTTGCACCAAAGCGACGACGGTGGCACAACATGGACGGCGGGAACCACCCCGGTTCCCACCCCAAGCTCCCTATCGGCCACCCGAGTGGATGACACCACCGTCGAGGTCCTCGTGGGCTCAGGCAACCGCGTGCTGAGCACGACCGATCTCGGTGCAACCACCTCGCCCCTCGTCTAGGCGACATCATCACCATCGCGTTACCGGGTACCGCGAACTCGACCCAGAGTCAGCACACATAGAGGAGAAGCTCATGAGCATGAAGAAATACGCGGCCCTGGCCATTCTGCTGATCAGCGCGCTGGTGACCACCGCGTGCAGCAGTGAGAACGAGCCCGCCGCGAACGCAAACGACAAGCACAACGCGGCCGACGTCACGTTCGCAACGGGCATGATCCCGCACCATCAACAAGCCATCGAAATGGCCGACATGGCCCTCGAGCAGGCACAAGACCCCCAGGTGAAGGAACTCGCTGACCAGATCAAGGGTGCGCAGCAGCCGGAGATCGACCAGCTCACTGAGTGGCTGACGGCGTGGGACGAACCTGTTCCCAGCGACTCCACCGGCGGCCACTCCGGACACGACATGTCCGGAATGATGAGCGAGGAGGACATGCAGATGCTGAAGCAGGCCAGCGGGACCGAGTTCGACACGATGTGGCTGGAGATGATGATCGAGCATCACAAGGGCGCGGTCGAGATGGCTCAGACCGAGCAGTCAGACGGCGAGTACCCCGAAGCCATCGAGATGGCCAAGCAGATCATCAGCAGCCAGCAAGAAGAGATCGACCAGATGGAGCAGATACTCGCCGCCTCATAGGGCACTACCGGTCACTACCGGCGCGCTCCGTCGAGTGAGAACCCGACACCAACCAGGTTAGGCCGTATACCCCTAGGGGGTATACACTTCGTGGTGTTGATGAACGGCGAAACCGAAGCGTGAGGATGAGCGATGAACGAATCTGCGACGGCAGCCGGCACCGCCTCGGGCGGTCATGTCCATCACCAGGACGGGCACGCGCATCACGATGAGCATGTAGAACACGGCCACGCCCGTGCCAGCATGGCCGTCGACTCGTCGCACGGCAGGCACGGTGGTCATGGCGGTCACGGTGGTCATGGTGATCATGTGGGCCAGTTCCGGCGGCTGTTCTGGGTCATGCTGGTGGTCGCGGTTCCGGTGATCGCGTTCTCGCCGATGTTCGGGATGCTCGTCGGCTACTCGGTGCCGGGTTGGGCGGTGTGGATCTCGCCGGCGCTGGGCACCGTGATGTACCTCTGGGGCGGGCAGCCGTTCCTGAGCGGCGCGGTGAGCGAGATCCGGGCGCGCGCGCCCGGGATGATGCTGTTGATCGGTCTCGCGATCACCGTGGCGTTCGTCGCCTCGTGGGGAGCGAGTCTTGGTCTGCTGCATCACGAGCTTGATTTCTGGTGGGAACTGGCGCTGCTGATCGTGATCATGCTCCTGGGGCATTGGGTCGAGATGCGTTCGCTCGCGCAGACCACATCAGCACTGGACTCCCTGGCCGCACTGCTGCCCGACGAGGCCGAGCGCGTGGACGGAGATACGACGGTCACCGTCCACCCCGCCGAATTGCGGGTCGGCGATGTGGTCGTGGTGCGTCCCGGCGGGCGGGTGCCGGCCGATGGCCGGGTCGTGCAGGGCTCGGCCAGCATGGACGAGTCCATGATTACCGGCGAGTCCAAACCAGTGCGCCGCGCCGAGGACGATCCTGTTGTCGCCGGCACCGTCGCGACCGACTCGGGTGTGCGCGTGGAGATCACGGCCACTGGCGAGGACACCGCCCTGGCTGGCATTCAGAAGCTGGTAGCGCAGGCACAGAGCTCGTCTTCGCGGGCGCAGCGGATCGCCGACCGGGCAGCGGGGTGGTTGTTCTGGTATGCCCTCGCCGCAGCCGTCATCACGGCGGCAGTGTGGTCGCTCGTGGGGCTGCCCGATGCTGGTGTTGTTCGTACGATCACCGTGCTGGTGATCGCCTGCCCGCACGCGCTCGGGCTCGCGATCCCTTTGGTGGTGTCGATCGCGACCGAACGCGCGGCCCGTGGCGGGGTACTGGTGAAGGACCGACTCGCCCTGGAGACCATGCGCAAGGTCGATACGGTGCTGTTCGATAAGACCGGCACGCTCACCAAGGGCGCCCCCGCGGTGATCGAGATCGAGGCTGCCGCCGAGCGGGAGGCAGACGAGCTCCTGGCTCTTGCCGCCGCCGCAGAGGCCGACTCGGAGCACCCGTTGGCTCGGGCGATCGTCGCGGCAGCGCGGCAGCGCGATCTGGTGATCCCTGCCGCGTCCGGGTTCAGCTCGTCGCCGGCAGTCGGCGTCCGCGCAGAAGTCGACGGCCGCACGGTGCAGGTTGGCGGACCGTACCTGCTCGAGCAGGAGGACGCCAGTGAGCATCCTGTCGCCGCGAAGTGGCGGGAGCAGGGAGCGATCATTCTGCACGTGCTGATCGACGGCCAGATTGCCGGCGCACTGCGGCTCGCCGACGAGATCCGGCCCGAGTCTCAGGCCGCGATCCACCAGCTGCACGATCGCGGAGCCCAGGTCGTGATGATCACCGGGGACGCCGAGACTGTGGCCGCATCGGTCGCCACCGAGCTCGGCATCGATCGTTACTTCGCCGGGGTCCGCCCAGCGGACAAGGCCTCCAAGGTGCAACAGCTGCAATCCGAAGGGCGGACTGTGGCGATGGTCGGCGACGGCGTGAACGACGCCCCCGCGCTAGCGCAGGCCGACGTCGGTATCGCGATCGGCGCCGGCACCGACGTGGCCATCGGCTCGGCAGGCGTGATCCTGGCTAGCGACGATCCCCGCTCGGTGCTCTCGGTAATGGAGCTGTCGAGCGCCAGCTACCGCAAGATGAAACAGAACCTCTGGTGGGCTGCCGGATACAACCTCGTCTCGGTGCCGCTCGCTGCCGGTGTCCTCGCCCCGATCGGGTTCGTGCTGCCGATGTCGATCGGTGCGATCCTGATGTCAATCTCGACCGTGATCGTGGCGATCAACGCGCAGCTGCTGCGGCGGCTCGACCTTCGCCCCGAGGAGACGCCGCCTGCTGAGCGCACGTTGAGTCAGACGGCGCGCTCAGAATGACAAGTCGGCCCGTTCCTAGACAAAGGTCTCAGGCCAAGATCGGAGAATCGCGCACATGAAAGTACAGGTTCTGTACATCGAAGAATGCCCAAACTGGCAGGAAGTCGGGGCCCTGACCAAGCACGCCTTCGAGACGATCGGCATCGACGACGTACCGATCGAGTACGTGGCGATTCGCACCGAAGCCGATGCGGGCGCGGTACCGTTCGCTGGATCTCCGACGATCGTGCTCGAGGGGAAGGATTTGTTCCCCCCAGACGGGCACACCCGCGCTCTCGCCTGCCGGGTCTATCCCACAGAGCACGGACTCGCGGGAACACCAACCCAGGCGCAGCTCGAAGAGGCCATCCGCTTGCGCATCTCCAGTAATCCGTCTGCCTGATTAGCGGTCTGCTCTCGAGCAGGGGTGCGGCAGCGTGCCAGGCAGCGCTGCGTCAGCTGGCTGACGCGCTACATGGCGTTGAATGAGCGAGGGCGAGTATCCCGGCCTCGGTAGCGGAAAACGAGATGTTGAGACCCGCAGCGCAAGGGCGGCATGGACTACGTCCTGCTCGAGTCGAAATCAAAACATAGACATGCCACCACCACTACCGACCGTCGCCGTCGCCGTCGCCCCAGTTTCCTTCCGCCTCCGTTGCCGTACCGATTCACGTCCGCCTAGGGACTACACGAGAGACGAGTGCACCGAGCGCTTGCTGGGTCCCTGCGCGTTTGAGTGCTCACGCCGGTCGATTCGTCGTGGCATCCGCGCGGGGTTCGGAGCCGGCCGCGGCGAGTCGAGCGAGGCGCCTGTTGTACTGAAGTAGCTCCGCATCCCCGTCGCGCGCGGCCTGCCGGTCGTACGAGCGCGCGAGGCGTGCATCGGAGCGGACCCATTGGATCGCGACCACGAGCGCGACGATCAGCGCCGGGATCTCACCGGTCGCCCACGCGATACCGCCGGCGAGGTACTGGTCCCGGATCGGGTCGATACCCCAACCTGCCGGCGCGGTCAGGGACGTCAGCGCCACCGGGCTAGACATCAGCGCAATCCCAAAGAACGCGTGAAACGGCATCGCGATGACCAGCTGCCCGAGCCGGGTCAGCGGTTGCGGGTTCCGCGGGTTGGGATCCACCCCGAGAATCGGCCAGTAATAGAGCAGACCGACCGCGACAAAGTGCACCAGCATGTAGAAGTGGCCCCACCACGAGCTCATCAAGAAATCGAACAACGGAGTGAAATAGAGCCCGAACAGACTCAAGATGAACAGTGGCGTGCTGAACAGCCCGCTCGAGACAACCTTCGCGAAACGCGAATGAAGGACGGCGAGCACAACACGGCGGGGTCGACCACGCGGTCGCAGCACCCGAAGGGCGAGCGTGACCGGCGCGCCCAGCAGCAGAAAGATCGGCGCCACCATGCTCAGCACCATGTGCTGCCCCATATGCACGCTGAACAGCTGCATCGAGTAACCGCCCACGCCGGTCGAGACAACCAGCAGCATGCTCGCGATACCCCCGGCAAAAGCGATCGTCCGCAGCAGTGGCCACTGCACCCCGCTACTCCGCAGGCGCAGCACCCCGACGACATACACCAGCAAGGCCGCGATGCACAGCAGCTCCAATAGCGGGATGGGCTGCGGATGCCACGCCAGCAACCGTCCCAACGTCGGAGGTTGCGTCGGCATCCACATCGGGAACGAATGCCCTGAATGACCCATCGCTCAGCCCCTCACGATCCGACTAGATCCCAGCACTTGGCCGCTCCAGCAGTCTTCCTGCGCACCCGCATCTAGACGTGCGCCCCCGCGGGGCTGATGTGGATCACTGCGCTGGTCAACCGCGGCAACCGCTCCAACAGATGCTCTTCCGCGTGGTGCGCGATGTCGTGGCCCTCACGAACCGGCAGCTGTGCTGCGACCACGACATCGGCCTCAGCGCGTAGCGTGTGCCCGACCCACCGCAGCCGCAGCTCACGTACCTCGCGCACACCCTCGACCGTGGTGACCGCCTCGCGCGCGGCGCGCACCAGTTCCGGATCGACCGCGTCCATCAACCGCGCCCCTACCTGCTTGATCGCCGAGCGCAGCACGCCCAGGATCACTACTGCGATTACCAGTCCGATCACTGGATCGGCCCACGGCAGCCCGACCGCCACCCCGATTGCGCCGAGCACGACGGCCAGCGACGTGTATCCGTCGGTTCGCGCATGCAAGCCGTCGGCAACCAGCGCCGCCGACCCGATCTGGCGACCCACCCGGATCCGGTACCGCGCAACCAGCTCGTTACCGATAAACCCGATGACTCCAGCTGCCGCGACCGCCCACACGTAGCTCATTTCCCGCGGGTTCATCAACCGGTTGATGGCCTGCCACGCAGCGAGCACGCTCGATAGCGCGATCATCGCAACCACGAAAATCCCCGCGAGGTCTTCGGCGCGCCCGTACCCGTAGGTAAACCGATCGTTCGCTGGACGCCGAGCCAACCAGAACGCAATCAGGATCGGCACTGCGGTCACCGCATCCGCGACGTTGTGCAACGTGTCGCCCAGCAGCGCAACGGACGCAGTAAACACCACCACTACGGCCTGCAGAACAGCAGTGATCCCCAACGCGGCCAGGCTGATCCACAATGCCCGCCGCCCCCGCGCGTCGGCTTCCAACGCCGAATCGACCTGATCAGCCGAATCATGCGAATGCCCGCCAACCAGCTCACTGACCGCATGCCGCATCCGTGCCCACCGCCCAGGCGCGGACTCGCCATGCTCATGGGCGTGTCCGCTCCGGCCATCATCGCTATGCGCACCGGCGGCGCTGGGCGTGCCGATCTCGCGGACCCGGGAGGGGTCGGTATTCAGGCGATGGCTCACGACACGACACCTACCCCGCGGTGATGCGGCGGCACGTCGTCCAACAAGTGCTCGACATGCCCGATGGTGTCCACGACGAGCTGGCGCACATGACCGTTCTCCACCCGGTACAACACCGAGCTACCGTCGCGGCGAGTCACCACCAACCTGGCCATCCGCATCTTCGCCAGATGCTGCGAGACCGCCGGAATCGGCCGATCCAGCTCGCCGGCCAGCTCGGTCACCGACTTCTCCTCATCGAGCAACAATCCCGCCAGCTGAAGACGAGTCCGATCCGCCAGAACCCGCAGTACTTCCACCGCAAGCGTGACCAGGTCGTCGTCCCACACCGGAGGTTGCGTATTTGCGTGCATGCGCAAATGCTACTCGGGTCAACACCTCCTAGCATCCGCCACCTCGGGCACCAGGGATTCAGCGATCGCGGCCGAGGCGCTGGGCACGATAGCTCGCCGAGCCTTGTCGGCGAAAGATCGAAGCGACGAGCCGTTCACTGCCGTGGCTGCGAGGACTTAGCGGTGCGGTCGACCCTTTGGAGGTAGGTGGCCTGCCGGCGCCCACAATGCCGTGGTGGAAGTTCAACGAGATCTGGAACTCCTGTGTCGATCCATCGCTACCGATTCCCTCAGGGATTCATCCCGCGGCAGCTCCACCGCAAGCACCCCTAGCTGGACACTCCGCTGAACCGCAGTATTCGCCGACTTCCCGCACCCCACCGCCGTGGCCGCCTCTGACCGCAAATCACAATATCGACAAACGCCGATAATTAATATTATGACAAAACCCCAGGTCAGAGGCCACAAATTCGCGTTCACTATACATGGTCATTGTAGCGTCGGGCTCTCCCACCGCAATCTTCTGGACCTCGGTTACCGCGAGCCATGTGCCTAGCTGGATGGAGGTCCTCCGCTCGTGGCGCGGCTGCAGCGCCAGCAGGCCTCCCGCACGCGAGGTCGATGCAGACTTGACCTTGACCCTGAGGGCAGGATTTAGGTTCGTTGCTGACGGAGGTGGGACATGCGCATCGGAGAACTCGCGGACCGGGCTGGGGTCTCGGTCAAGGCGATCCGTTACTACGAGCAGATCGGCCTCATCACACCGTCGCGCAGCGACAACGGGTACCGCTGCTTCGATGAGGATCAGCTGCGCACTGTCGCCGAGATCCGCGCGCTCAGCGAGATCGGCATCACCGCCCACCGCGCCGGGGCGTTCATCGAATGCCTGGACGCGGGCCACGAGCACAGCGACGAGTGCGTCAGCTCGCTGGCGGTGTATCGCGACACGATCGCGGAACTGGACCGCATGATCTTCGAGCTGACCGCGCGACGTCGTCAACTGCAGCAGCGCCTGCACCAGAGCGCGGGGCGAACATTCGACAAGGAGCCAACGATGACCGACTACACCACACTGCCTGATGGGCTGCCCGTCCCGGGCGACGACGGCGCGGCCGATCACCTGCCGGGACTGCGGCTGCCCGAGGTCGAGCTGCCGACCAGTGATGGCGGCGTGGTGCGACTCCACGAGCTGGGGCCAGGCAGGAGCGTGATCTACCTGTACCCGCTGACCGGCCGGCCGGGGGTGGACCTGCCCGACGGATGGGATGCGATCCCCGGTGCTCGTGGTTGTTCGACCGAGGCCTGCGACTTCCGCGACCACTTCCGTGACCTTCGCGAAGCCGGCGCCGACCAGGTGTACGGGATGTCGAGTCAGAGCCCGGCCTATCAGGCTGAGGTCGTGCAGAGGTTGTCGCTGCCGTTCTCGATGATCTCCGACAAATCGCTGGCGGTGGCCGACGCCCTGCGCCTGCCCACGTTCGCCGCCGAAGGCCACGAACGCCTCTACACGCGGCTCACGCTGGTCGTGCAGAACGGGGCAATCGAGCACGCGTTCTACCCGATATTCCCCCCGAACACCCACGCCCAGCAGGTCGTTGGATGGCTTCAAGCGCATCCGCGCGACCACTGAATCATCAGACCGGCAGGATCCACCCCACCGGCGCGCCTCGCTGGTACGTTCCGATATCCGCGGCCCGCGCCGCCGGGCCCGACCAGAAGTAGACACGCATGTTCACTGGACTCAGTGCCTTTCCCCTCACCCCGCTCACCAACGACGCGGTCGACGAAAGCTCGTTCGCGGGCCTTGTTGAACGTCTCGCCGCCGTCGGGGTCGATTCGATCACCACGTTGGGCTCGACCGGTTCCTACGCCTACCTGAGCGCTCAGGAGCGCGCCCGGGTCGCTCGTGTCGCTGTCGAGCATGCGGCCGACACCCCGGTGGTTGTCGGTATCGGGGCGCTGCGGACTTCACAGGTCCTCGCGAACCTACGCAGCGCGCAGGACGCGGGAGCCGCCGGTGTTCTGCTTGCCCCGATGACTTACCAACCCCTGAGCGCAGCCGAAGTGCTCGACCTGTTCACCGCTGTCGCCGAGCACGCCGAAGTGCCGGTGATCGTCTACGACAACCCCACCACGACCCGCTTCACGTTTACCACCGACCTCTACGGCCGGATCGCCGCGCTGCCTGGAATCGCGTCGATCAAGATCCCCGCCGTACCGGCCGACCCGTGTCAGGCTCGGGCACGCGTCGACGCGATCCGGGCGGTCATCCCCGACCACGTCACAATCGGGGTCTCAGGTGACGCGTACGCAGCGGCCGGCCTGACCGCGGGCGCCGACGCCTGGTACTCCGTCCTCGGCGGCACCCTGCCCGAACCCGCACTGAAGATCACCCGCGCCGCACAAACCGGTGACCCCACCGGCGCATCAACGCAGTCCAAGCGACTGGCACCACTGTGGTCACTGTTCGATGAGTTCGGCAGCCTACGCGTCGTCGCCGCAATCGCAGAACACCTCGATCTGGCACCGCACGGGTGCCTGCCCCTGCCAGTCCACGGACTACGCCAGCACCACCGAGACCGCGTCGCCGCGGTGCTCCACGAGCTCGAGCTCACGCCCTAAGGACAGCGATCCACACAGAACCTGCCGCCCGACAAAGCTGAAGCCGCGACCGAACTCCGACAGGGTGCGCTGCAGCTGGTCCATCAACGCGCTCTCCAGGTCGCGTTCGTTCGCCGAGTCGGTGAGGTCGAGGAAATCAAAGACATACGGGTCGCGGGTGAGCTGCTGTGCGAGATCGGACTCCGCCGGCGGCAACCGGTCGACGAAGTTCGAGGGCGCGGAGCCCGACCGGCGGTGCAGCTGGTTCTTGATCTGGTTCAGCAGCATGTTGCGAGACCAGCCGCGTTCGGCTGCGGCCGCGGCGTACCAGTCGCGGATCTGCGGATCATCGAGGCGGTCGAGCAACACCATGACGTGCCCCCAGGGCAATTGGCCAGCAGCTTGCTGGCCAATTCCCGAAGGCCACGCGGCGGCCGCCTGGCGCATGTACTTCAGGCTCGACCGAGAGAACCCGCGCATCTGCGGGAACTCCGCCCGCAGGTCGTCGGCGAGCCGGTCAATCACCCGCGTACCCCAGCCTTCGGCCCCCTGGCGATCCAGGATTGCTCGTCCGATCCGCCAGTACAGATTCAGCACCGCGGTGTTGACCACGCGATGTGCGCGGTGCTGCGCCGCGCGGACCTCGGCAAGCCGACGTCCATCCGCTGGCCGCCGAGCCGCCGACTCGCAGTCTCGCAATCTCGCAATCTCCGAAACTCACGGTCAAGTCCCGTGGGGTGGTGTACGAGGTTGATCCCTCGGTTGGGCGTGTTGGTTAGGCCGTGAGGGCCTGGAGCTCGGGTTCGGTCACCTCCTCGGCATCGGCGGTGGGGTCGACGGCCTGGGATCG